>JAGOUF010000328.1 GCA_018061385.1 Chitinophagaceae bacterium
TGCTTGTGTATGGTATAAAACCACAAAGGTGGTATTAAACTCAAAATCATCATTCCAGGATAACCTGTTGGCATTTGTGGCGAATCATTGTGATGCCTTAATAGCTGGTATTTACGAGATGCCATAAAATGATGATCACTATGTCTGCTTAATTCAAACAACATCAATCTGCCAATAATATGATTGCTGTTCCAACTATGATTGGGCATTGCTCTTTCATATTTGCCTCCTTCAAGTTGCTTTCTTTGTAACCCATAATGTTCAATATAATTTACAGTTTCTAAAAGTAAAATTCCATTAACTGCTGCTAACAAAAAGTACATTGTTCCTTGTAATCCAAATAACAAAAAAATAAGCCCTACAAAACAAATTTGCAACAATTGCAGTTGAAGCATTTCGTTGTACAAACTAAACACAGGTTTTCCTTTTTTCTTAGTTTCGGCATTGGCAATTTTCCAAGCATTTACATAAGTAAAAACAATCGTTCTAAAATAAAACAAATACACCATTTCGCCTTTTCTTGCACTACTTGGATCGTTTAAAGTAGCAACATGTTTGTGATGCCCTTTATTGTGTTCTATAAAAAAATGAGTGTACAACGATGTTAGCAAAGAAATTTTAGCCAACAATTGTTCAAAAAAAGTAATTCTATGGCCCAACTCATGTGCTACATTTATACCAAATGTGCCACACAATAAACCCATGGTTAATACTCTTGCAACTATATCTAATCCACTTAAGTTAGACTGTTGCATTTGATACAAAAAGAAGAAAACTGTAGGTACTTGTAACAAAACAATGGTGTACAAAATATAGTCGTACAACTTATCTTTTTTAACCAAAACTTCTTCTGCTTCAGTTAAATTTTGTTCATTGGGTTGTATCAATAATTCTACCAATGGAATAAAAAGCCAAGCATAAATTATAGCCAACCAACAAAGCCAACCAGTTTTTGTAAATGCAATAAAAGCAAATGCATATATAATTAAAGGAGATAAATATTTATAAGCATTCGTTTTCATAATAACAGTTTAAAGCCAATGAAAGTTATTGTTTAGCAGTATCAAAACTACGATCTACTTTAAACTTAAAAGTGCCACGTTCTGCAGCAACCACTTTATAAATAATTTGACGTACACCAATTGTATTTTTCTTTTCGGTTGTGGCAGAATCGGCTGTATTGTATATAGGAAATTTACGTAGCAATCGACCGTTTAACAATCTAAATACATCGCCTCCATCGTAGCCAACTTTTAGTTTTTCATCGTCGGTTATATCAGGAAAAATAATGGGTAAAATACTTTTGTTATTGTCCGATGCTATTGCAAAAACAGTTCCCTTTCGTTTTTCAGCATCAGTAAAAATGTACAACAACAAATCCGGAAATCCATCATTGTTTACATCATCCACTTCGGCTGCCAATACTTTTCCTTTAACATCCAATTCAATATCGTTTCGGTTTTCTTCAAACCCTAAAAGTGAAATGGTTAATTGATTTTTATCAATGTTTTTATTATTGCAAACAACCTTATAACCCACTTTCCCAATTTTCATTGTACTATCGTACTTACCTTTTTGTGCATTTCCTTTCAAACAAAACAACCCAATGCACACCATAAAAAAACTATATTTCATATTGTATATTTCCTTGTTTATTGTACTTTAATAATGGAGAAAAAATCTTTCTGCTCTCCAAATGTAGCAATACCATTGGCATCAAAGCAAAGCCATTTTGCTTCTCTATCTATATAGCCATTTTCATTTAAAAAAACCCAACGCTTATTCACTTTATCTAACACATTGCCACCAATTGTAGTAACAATGCCATTGGGTTTATCTACTTCTAATACAATATCGCAATGAGAAATTGCAGTTGCAAAAATGGTGTTTAACGTATATTGTTTACCACTTCTGTTTTTACACAATAAATCGCCAGGCACAGGCCAAGCAACTTGTTTATCAGTTGTATTGTACGCCCAAAATGGATTAGAATAATTATTATTCAATCTATTATCATTGGCCCAAATAATATATTGAGCATGATTGGGTGCATATTTAAAATTGCTACCAATACCAGCAGTTTGCATACACCAACTTATAAATGCTGCACTCCAAGGATTTCTTTCTTGCCAAGCAAACTTTTTTATTTCTTTGGTAGAAGGATGAATATTAATGGCAGACCAATATGATTTTATTTTTTCAATGGCTGTATTATCAGTTTCTATTTTAATATTTGGATCAGTCCAAAAACAATATTCTTCTTGTATAATATTCAATAATTGTCTTTTGAAAAAATCAACATTCAACTTTTTCAATTTTTCATCTTCTACCATACCCATATTTGCAGAAGTGGGTAATTGGCTAACAGTTTTTACTTCCGTATTTGCTACACTTTTGGGCAATAGTGTATTATTATTTTGTTGGGCATTAACAGTATACACAGCAAAAAAAAGTATCAATATTAAATATTGTTTCATCTTTTTTATTTTGTACGAGCATTAAATATACTATTCTCAATTAATTTATGCAAACATTGCATTGAATTGTATGAACAAACAAGCTGAGTAAAAACATTAACGAATACAACCATCAATCAATTCAATTAGCCCATACTTTTGTTAAAATAAATTTACGTTGAGCTTAAAAATACATACCAAAGATTTAGTTAAAACTTACAAAAACAGAACTGTTGTAAACCATGTTAGTATTAGTGTACAACAAGGAGAAATTGTAGGCTTGTTGGGGCCAAATGGTGCAGGAAAAACTACCAGCTTTTATATGGTTGTTGGTTTAATTAAGCCAGATAAAGGCGATGTTTTTTTAAATGAAATTAATATTACAGAATTGCCTATGTACAAAAGGGCACAAATGGGTATTGGATATTTGCCACAAGAAGCAAGTGTTTTTAGAAAGCTAAGTGTTGAAGATAATATTATGGCAGTTTTAGAAATGACTAAATTATCGAAAACAGAAAGACAACAAAAATTAGAAAGTTTATTGGATGAATTTAACCTACATCATGTTCGTAAAAACAATGGAGATAGTTTAAGTGGTGGAGAAAGAAGAAGAACAGAAATTGCTAGAGCTTTAGCAGTAGATCCTAAATTTATTTTGTTAGATGAACCCTTTGCTGGCGTAGATCCTATTGCTGTAGAAGATATACAAAGTGTTGTTGCAAAATTGAAATTTAAAAACATTGGCATCTTAATTACCGATCACAATGTTAACGAAACATTGAGTATTTGCGATAGAGCATATTTACTAATTGATGGTAAAATTTTTCAGCATGGAACTGCCGAAGAACTGGCAGAAAATGAACAAGTAAAACGTTTATACTTGGGTACAAATTTTGAATTAAAACGCAAAGATTGGATTATTGAAATGGGAATAAATAATAATTTGTAATTCGCTTTTTCATTTATCCTACCAATTTAGTTGAATTTACTTTGCTCTTTCTCGTTATCATTCCTTATTTTGCTGCAATAACTCCAAATGAAACTGCTTAGTCCTGCCATATCAAGACTTGCTAGAATACGTTATTGGCGTATTGAGCAATGGATTCATCATCCAATTGAAGCCCAGCGAGATGTATTACAAGATTTAACCACACATGGACAGTTTACAGAAATTGGTAGAAAGTACGGGTTGAATAATTTATTTAAAGTACGAGATTTTAAAAAAGCAATTCCAATACATACTTACGATGATATAAAACCTTATGT
>JAGOUF010000329.1 GCA_018061385.1 Chitinophagaceae bacterium
TGTGCTTAATTGTTGTTTTCAACCATTTCGGGTTGTTCATTCAAATATTCTTTAATCTCATCTGTACTTGTTTTTTCAAACAAGCCTAAGCTTTCGTTTTCATCAACTGTATAATTAGACGACAACATATCTGTATGTGGTAAACTTTTTAAATAGCTATCAATATCTTCTGTGCTTGCTTTTGCTACCTCACTTGATAAGTTAATTGTATTGTTTTTGGGTTCAATAAATTGAACAATGCCAAAACCTAAAACACCAATAAATATTGCTGCTACGGCATAACTAACTACTTTTCTAGCATTGAAAAAAGAAACAATTTTTGCTTTTTCTTTTGTAGGAATTGCAATGGTGGAATTGATAAAGTAATTATTTGGAACCGAGTAAAGATTGCTCTTATTGAGTGTATTTAAAGTAGGTGCAACTGTCATTAATTCATCTTGTACAGTCGATGTATTTTCTTCTGAAACTTTTATTTTTTGTAATATCAACTCTGTCAAATCGTTAAAATACTCTTTTGGGGCTGTGTAAGTTGTATTTCTTGATTGTTCTAACAGTTCTGTAGCACGAATAAATTGTACTATTCCTTCAGCTAAATTAGAAAAGTAATCTGGCTGAATGCTGTATACATTGGTATTATTCAGGTTAGCAATAACTGGTGAAATAGTGTATAATTCTTGTTTAATATCGTTCGAAATTGGTTTCATTCTTTTTGGTAGACGCTTTTTGTAGTACTGAGTTTAATGATTGAGTATAAAATTTTCAATTTTTTTGGCAGCATGGTGGTAACTAGCTTTTAATGCACCTTCACTAGTTTCTAATATTTTGCTCATTTGCTCGTAGGGCATTTCATCGTAATAACGAAGGTTAAAAACGGCTCTTTGTTTTTCGGGCAATCGTTGAATTGCCAATTGTAATTTCCATTCTAAACGATTGGGGTCAAAATTTCCATCGGCTTTAATTTTATTACTTAAATCTGATTCTACATCGGTTAAACTTGTAGTAGATTTTCTTTTTTGAGCATCTAAAAAACTAAGGCTTTCATTGGTGGCAATTCTGTAAAGCCAAGTATATAATTGACTATCTTCCCTAAAGTTTTGCAATCCTTTCCATACTTTAATAAACATATTTTGCAATACATCGTTTGCATCATCGTGCGTAACTACCAATCGCCTAATATGCCAGTATAATTTTTCTTGATACTTTTTTACAATAAGTGTAAAAGCCTTCTCTTTAGAAGAAGGCTCTTTAAATAAATTCAATAAATCTTTATCGTCTTGATACATTCGTATTGCTTAATATTTTTGTAAGATAGGCAATATCGTAAAAGGTTTAATAAGCTCTACCAATTGTATCGCAAGCTGCTTTTAATAAAGAGTATCCATCGTTGGTATCTTGTCCAAGTTGCCACATCATAACGCCACCTGCTGTGTTTTTTGCCAATGTTGTTTTCTTTTTAATGGTAGGTTGACCATTGTAATATATTTTATAATTGCTATAACCTGTTACAGATACTGTTGCACTATCTGTTTGGGCTGCTGCAATACCAGCTTGTCCCAATACTGCACTATAGCTTAAAATTGTTCCACTTTGTGTTATACCACTTGGTCTAGCATAAGCTGGTAAACCCAACACGATTTTTGATTTAGGAGTACCTCTTGTTGTAATCCAATAATTTAAACAAACTTCTGCCAATGTATAATTACTATGATGTCTATAAGGAACGGTTGTATTAAAATCGTCATAAGCCATAATATTAAAAAAATCAACATAAGTGCCAGTTAGCAATTCTGTTTTAATGGCATTGGTATAAGCTCCAACATATTTACCAGCAGTTAATGCAGCAGTTAAATAATATTTAGAACCCATATGGCAACTATCGCTTAGTTCTTTCATTAATGATGTATAAGTAACATCTGTTCCATCTGATGTGCTAGGAAACTCCCAATCTACGTCTACTCCATCTAATTGATATGTTCTAACAATATCCATTACTTTTTTAATATAATTGGTTCTTCCTGCAGCGGTGCTAGCCATGTTTTTCCAATCTGTTGTACTACCTGCTAAGCTTATAAACAATTTGGCATTATTATTTCTAGATTTTGTTCTAACAGCAGCTAATACAGATGGATTTTCAACATCTACACCACCAGTACTATTTACACTTGCAAAAGCATAACAAACTACATTGCACATTTTAAATTTAGTATCAGCAACTCCGGATATAGCTGTATAACTTGGAAAATAACCAACTACAACAAATCCCAAAGATGGTGGTGGTGCAATTACTGTTGAGGCTGGAGGAGGAGGTGGTGGTGGAGTTACAACACCAGTGCCAGTGTCATCTGCTTTTTTGCTACAAGCAAATAGTAAAACTGCCATACTAAAATAAACAAGCTTCTTCATGTACATTAATTTGAGTTTGTAAAATACCCATTTTGCAGGTATTTGCAGTATATTTTTTAAAATAATGCTGTTTTTGTTGTATTGTAAATTCAATGCTACAGGTGTAAGACTCTAATTGCTTCTTTATTAAATTAATTTCATCAGCTTATTTTACCGTTCATCACAATTATAAAATATTCAATTTTTACTTTTTTCCTCTGAAAGCCTTATAAATACTGCATTCTGTGGCTTTGTATATTATTGGCTGTAACCAACTACTAAAAAAAAGAAGGTACTATGTGTAGCATAGTACCAAATAAAAGTACATCTTTGTGTTGTCAATGAAAAACAAGCATAAAAATTGGCGAAACAAAAAATTAAAAACATTAAAATAATTAAGTCATGAAAATTAGTAACAACAAATTCTTAAATCAATTAAGTAACTCAGAAATGGTAAGTTTAACTAAACAAGTAAAAGAAACTGTAGCAACCAATGTACAAGGTTTAAACAAAGTATTTAGTGCTGCCGATTTATGGAAAATTCAAAGTAATAGAAGGGTTAGGGTTACCAGACGAATGTTTGCATAGTTGAACAATTGGACATTAAATTAAATCACCTCCTTTAAATAAAGGAATAGAAAACGTAAAAAGATGGATATTCAAAACACACAGAGCCAAATGCGAAAAGGAGTGCTAGAGTTTTGTATTTTATCAATCATTCGTCAAGGAGAAGTTTATCCGAGTGATATTGTAGATAAAATGAAAGCTGCCAACCTACACATTTTAGAAGGCACATTGTACCCACTATTAACAAGATTAAAAAATGCTGGCTACTTAACTTATAGATGGGTTGAAAGCAACAGTGGTCCGCCCCGAAAATATTTTGTAATGACAGAAACTGGGCTAACTTTTTACAATGAATTAGAAAAAACCTGGAACGAATTAGCCGATGCTGTACAAGCATTAACACAACCCACAGAAGGGAACAATAACAACCAACTTTAACCACAAAACTTTGAACTGAAAATGAAAAAAGTAATTAACATAAACTTTCAAGGCAGAGTAATTCCTATTGAAGAAAATGCTTTTGAGATTTTAAATAAATATGTAGAAAGCTTGAGAAAGTTTTTTGCAAATGAGGAAGGAAGAGACGAAATTATCAATGATATTGAAGGACGAATTGCTGAATTATTTGGCGAAACGCTAAAAAAAGGAGGCACTTGCATTACAGAAGATGATGTAAACAGAATTATTGATAGTATGGGCCGTCCAGAAGATTTTGATGATGAAGAAGCCAATGTAAAATCTCAATTAGGTGGAGAGCAAAAGCA
>JAGOUF010000330.1 GCA_018061385.1 Chitinophagaceae bacterium
CCATAAATCAATAGCTTTAAATTTTTTAACTGTTGATTCAGGTACAATAGTTTCATTAACCTGTTCCATTAATTCTTTTGTACTCATGTCTACATGAGCTTTCACTACATTACTGTTCATAATATCCTCTTTTTTATCGTTTACTTAATCCCCCCAAGTATGGCAAACAAAATGTTAGTGTGCAGCTGCTAAAAAAATGTATTATTTTTTTGTGGGTGCAAATATATGACAATAAAAATCTATAAATACAGTTGAATACTTAAGAAGATGTTAAACCTTAAATATCATGAGAAGCATCATTTTATTGTACATCGTTTTCTTCTTTAAGTTGATTATTGTACAATTCAGTATAATAACCATTTAAAGCAAACAATTCTTTGTGTGTACCTTGTTCAATTATTTGCCCATCATCAAGTACAATAATTTGATCAAAATTAAATTTCGAAAAAATTCTATGCGTAATAATTAATGCAGTTTTATCGTGTAAATATTGATAAAGATGATTGATAATTTCATGTTCTGTTTTTGCATCAACAGCACTTAAACAATCGTCAAACACTACAAACTCTGGTTGTTTAATTAAAGCCCTAGCAATTGATATTCGTTGTTTTTGGCCTCCACTTAACGTTACTCCTCTTTCTCCAATTACAGTATTGTATTGCTTATCAAAAGCCATTATTTCATTGTGTATACTAGCAAACTTTGCTGCTTGTTCAACAGAAGTCTGATTGGCTTCTTCAACCAACCCAAACTTAATATTGTTGCTAACTGTATCGCTAAATAAAAAAACATCTTGTGGCACATAACTAATTTGTTGCCTTAAATGTTTTAAAGAAATTTCATTGATAGCATGATTGCCAATTGCAATTGTTCCTGTTGTTGGATTATAAAAGTGCAACAACAATTGTGCAACTGTAGTTTTACCACTTCCTGTTTTTCCAAGTATCAATACTTTGTTGCCTTTAGGAATTGTAATAGAAAAGTCTTTAAGTGCCTGAATTCCGGTATTTGGATAAGTAAACGAAACATTGTTAAATACAATATCGCCACCAATTTTCTCAATGTTGCCAGATTTAGCTTGACTAATTTCTGGTTCTGTTTCTAAAAATTCGTTTAATCTTTTTTGAGAAGCTGCTGCCCTTTGTATCATGCTTGCTGTCCAACCAATTGCACTTACTGGAAACGTAAGCATGTTAATGTAAATTACAAATTCTGTTATCGTACCAGCAGTTACGTTGTTCTCTCCATGTACAACAAACCAACAACCAATTGCAATAGTTAGTAAAGTGCTAATACCAATCATTAAAGCCATTGAAGGAAAATAGATGGCTTCTACTTTTGCTAAACCAATTGCATTTTTTTTATACAGTTCGCTATTGTTGTTGAAAAATCCAAACATGGCTTTTTCTTGTACAAAAGATTTAATTACTCTGATACCAGAATAAGACTCTTGAGCTGTGGTAGTTAAATCAGACAATAAGCCTTGTATTTTTTCACTTTTTTTATTAATTACAGTGTTTACAAAATAAATGGTTATTGCAAGCAAAGGCAATGGAGCCAACACGTACAAGGTTAATTGCCAATTTTGTGTTGCCATAAAATAAACACTAAAACTTATAGTTGCAGCAAGGTTTATAACATACATTAAAGCAGGCCCAGTGTACATTCTAACTCTACTTACATCTTCAGAAATACGATTCATTAAATCGCCGGTACTATTTGCTTTGTAAAAGCCAACATTCAATTGTTGATAGTGATTAAATATTTCATTTTTCTGTTCAAATTCAACATACCTACTCATTACAATAATGGTTTGCCTCATAAAAAACATAAACAATCCACCCAATATGGCCAATACCAATAATGTTAACGAACAAACAATAACTACCGTTTTTAGATTTAGCTCTTTTAATTCCATGTAATTCAGCAAATGATTTACAAAAAAATCGTAATTATTTTTTTTGTGCAACGCTGCATTGTTGGATGATGTGTTGGCAATTTTTTGTTGCACTTTGTCAACTACAAAACCTGCAATTTGTGGGCTAAGAATCCTAAAATAGTTAGATAAAACAATAAAAAGTATCCCTAAAAAAAAATGCTTTTTATACTTCCAGAAATATTTATTTAGAACAGATAAGTGTTTCAATGAGAAAAAATTTAAACGAAGTTAGTAGTTGAAAAATTATTTTTTTGGCAGTTACGTTTCCAAACTATTATTTTGCACCCGGAGGGATGGCAGAGTGGTCGATTGCGGCAGTCTTGAAAACTGTTGACTGTTACAGGTCCAGGGGTTCGAATCCCTTTCCCTCCGCCCAATAAACAAAAAATCCTTGCAAAAAGTTTGCAAGGATTTTTTGTTTAAACTATTTAATTGTCTTTTCTTATATAGATTTATAAGAAAGATCAATACTGTTCATACCAATCAAACTGTTGTTGTACAATAGTTGATTTTTCTTTTTTTAGATATTCTAAAAAGGCCAACGCTGCAGGAGAATGATTTTTGCTTTTGTTCCATATTAAACTCCAAGTTGTTTTTATAGGCAAGCCTTTAATGGGAATAATTTGTAGTTCTTTATTAAACAACTCATTCTTTATACCAATAAGTGGCATTATTGAAAAGCCCAAACCTGCTAATAATGCTTGCTTTACAGCTTCATTGGTTGTAAGTTCCATTTTTTTAACAACAGAAATATTGTTTTTTTCAAAAAAATATTCCATTGTTTGTCTTGTACCCGATCCTTTTTCTCTGAAAATTAATGGTAAATCTTTAAATATGTTTTTTGTTTGAACCCCTTTAGCAAAAGTTGTTTTTGTATTGCCAACCAAATACAATTTGTTTCTCAACAAATCTAATTTTTCAACATTCAGGGTTGTAGGTAAAATTGAAACAAGAGCAAAGTCAACTTCATTTTTTTCTAAGCTTTCTACAACTTTATTTTTATTGGTAACATCCATAAACAATTCAACACCTACATTTTTTTTCATAAAATCTGAAAGAAAAAAAGGCATTACATATTTACCTGTAGAAACTACAGATATTTTTAATCTTCCAGTTAATTGGCCTTTATAAGCCAATGTTTTATAGTTAATAGCATTTACTTGATTAATAATTTTCTCTGCTGCTTCTGCAATTTCGTAACCAAAATCTGTGATATAAATTCTTCTACCAACTACTTCTGTTAATGCAATATCAAACTGATCTTGAAAATTTTTTAATTGAATAGAAACTGCAGGTTGTGTTAAATACAACTCCTCCGAAGCCTTTGTAACGCTTTGTGTTTGAACAACTTTTAAAAATACTTGCAATTGATTTAATGTATAATTCATAAATATTTTTTATGGATGTCATTACAAAGATAAATATTTGTATATTAATAAAATACACAGTTTTGCTAAACAAAATTAAAAAAAATGACAAAAATAACAGTAGCAAAAGGCGACGGAATTGGTCCAGAAATTATGGATGCCACTTTAGAAATTGTTTTTGCAGCAGGTGCTCAACTAGAAATTGAAGAAATTGAAGTTGGTGAAAAAGTATATTTAGCTGGCAATACTTCTGGCATTAGTGATTCATCTTGGAATACCATTCGCAACAACAAAATATTTTTAAAAGCCCCTATTACTACACCACAAGGTGGTGGATATAAAAGTTTAAATGTTACCACAAGAAAGTTTTTAGGCTTGTATTCAAATGT
>JAGOUF010000331.1 GCA_018061385.1 Chitinophagaceae bacterium
ATTATTAACACACCACCACCCAATAGGCAGCCTATACAAACAGAAGTACATGTATTTAATACCGATTTTATACGAGATGCTATTTATTATGAAACAGAACGTGGTGGTCAGGTTTTCTTTATTCATAATCGGGTACAAGGATTGAGTGAAATGGCGGGTATCATTCAATCTCAATGTCCTGATTTAAGTATTTCTTTTGCTCATGGGCAAATGGAAGGCGATCAATTAGAAGAAAGAATTTTAAATTTTATTGATAAAAAATATGATGTATTGGTTTGTACCAATATTGTTGAAAGTGGTGTAGATATTAGTAATGTAAATACCATCATCATTAACAATGCCCATCATTTTGGATTGAGTGATTTGCACCAATTACGTGGTCGTGTGGGAAGAAGCAATAAGAAAGCTTTCTGTTATTTATTGGCTCCACCTATGAGTACATTACCAACTGATAGTAGAAAACGTTTACAAACTTTAGAACAATTCAGCGACTTAGGGAGTGGCTTTCAAATTGCAATGAGGGATTTAGATATTCGTGGTGCAGGTAATTTATTGGGTGGCGAACAAAGTGGTTTTATGGCCGAGATTGGTTTTGAAATGTACCAGAAAATTTTAGAAGAAGCTGTTCGTGAATTGAAACGTACTTCGTTTAAAGAATTGTTTAAAGATGAGATTAGTAAACAAGATGATTTTGTAAGTGATTGTACGATTGATACTGATTTAGAAATTTTGATACCTGATAGTTATGTAGAAAGTATTACCGAACGTTTATCACTTTATACAAGATTAGACAATTGTGAGAAAGAAGAAGAATTGGTTACTTTTCATACAGAAATGATTGATCGTTTTGGCCCAATACCCAACGAGGTAGAAGATTTATTTACCACTGTTCGTTGCCGTTGGTTGGGTGTACAATTGGGCTTTGAAAAAATGAGCCTCAAAGAAAATATGATGCGTTGCTACTTTGTAAATAAAAACGATAGCCCTTATTTTGAAAGTGATGTATTTAAAAACATTTTAGCTTACATACAAACCGAAACCAATAAAGCCAAACTAAAACAAGTAGCTAAGAATTTTTTGTTGGTAGTAGATGATGTTAAAGGCATGAAAGAAATGGAACGCTTTTTAGGATTGATGCATAAAGCTGTACTACCAAAAGAAGCACAAACACCAACCGATATAAAAATTTGAATCCACTGTTCATTCTAGTATGTCATGTCGACGATAGGAGACATTTGCCCAGCATCAGTACAAATGTCTAACAGATTTCTCGTACCTCGAAATGACAGAATATTTTTTAATCACATCTTCAAAAAAAAGCTAGGCATGGTGAGAATGTTTATATAGAGTTTTTTGCTCTAGTGGTGTGGTGCCTCACCACCACAGTTGATTTTCTGTTGGTGGGGTAACAACTGATAGAAAAAATGGTATTCAATTAGAGTATATAAAAATGATTCAGATAAAACTAGTTTAAATTACCTGCGTAAACTAAATAGTCTAAAAGATATTCCTTTGCAGCTTCAATATCTTTAATGTTACGAGTTGATTTTATGCCCAACATTTTATCTTCCTCTGCAAACTGCAATTGTTTACAGTAGGCGTTTAATAATAGTTGTGAATGTATTGATTCTTTAAAATCAATATCTAAAGTTCTATAAGCGTTTGTAATTAGACTTACATTTTTAATATTGCCATTACAAACATAATTAGGTTTAATATCTTCTTTTGACTCTTGAAAATAATAGTTCAAAAGCCTAATGAATACTACTATTCCAAAAATAATTGGCATTACCATATTACATATTATTTTACAAATGTAAGTATTGAAATATTTCTGGTGGCTTTGAAAAAACTGCTCTCAGCCATGGTTCGTGTCCTCACGAACCACTTTACATAATTAATTAAAATACTCCCTGCTCTTCGAAACTTTTAGTTTCATAAGTTCTATTCTATTGCCTTTGGCAAAACTACAGGCCATAATCATATTCCCTCAGCTTAAAATCTAGCCCCGATGGCAACGAAAAGCCCACAGACTTTTGATAAAAAGGCGAGGACTTGCAGTGTACAGCGGGACAAATGTTGATTTAAAAACGAAATTTTTTGCTACACATTTATTCGTACTTTTTTAACGATACCATCATTTACATTTGCCATTCTAAAATGCAATAATTATGATGTTAAGTGCAGCTATTGAAAAATTAGAACGTACATTTTTACCTAAAGATTTTACTGTTACCAATTGGGAAAGTTTAGAACCTTTTTTTAAAGAATTGTTAGAACGACCAATTGAAAACAAAACCAATTTAGAGCAATGGTTAAAAGACATGAGTGAGTTAGAAGCTGTGGTAAGTGAAGATGCTTGTTGGCGACAAATTAAAATGACTTGCGATACAACCGACAAAAATTTAGAAGAAGCATTTACATATTTCTGTATGGAAATTCAACCAAAACTGCAACCCTATGCAGATGCGTTGAACAAAAAATTTGTACTCTCTCCATTTACCAAAGAGTTGGATGAACAACAATTTTTTACTTATTTACGAAGTGTAAAAAAAAGCATTGATTTATTTAGAGAAGCAAACATTCCCATTCAGGCAGAGTTGAGTGTGATGCAACAACAATATGGTGCCATTGCTGGTAAAATGACAGTTGAAGTAAATGGGCAAGAATACACTTTACAACAAGCTAGTAAATTTTTAGAAAATGAGGATAGAGGTTTGCGTGAAGAAGTGTATAAAAAAATACAAGAAAGGCGTTTGCAAGATAAAGATGCAATGAACAATTTGTATACTAAACTAATTGCTAAACGCCATGAAATAGCTATAAATGCTGGCTTTGCAAATTATAGAGATTATAAATTTGTAGAGTTGGGCAGGTTTGATTACAGTAAAGAAGATTGCTATAATTTTCATAAAGCAGTAAAGCAACATGTGTTGCCATTGATTGAAAAAATTTATGAAAAGAAAAAACAAAAACTTGGTTTAGCCACTTTAAAACCTTGGGATACAGAAGCTGAACCTGCAGGAATACAACCATTAAAACCATTTACCAATGGTACAGAATTGTACGAAAAATCGGTAGCCTGTTTTGAAAAATTACATCCTTTTTTTGCTGATTGTTTACGCAAGATGAATGAGCTAAAACACTTTGATTTAGAGAGTAGAATTGGTAAAGCTCCAGGAGGTTACAATTGTCCATTAGCCGAAAGTGGAGCCCCTTTTATTTTTATGAATGCAGCAGGAAGTATGAGTGATGTTACCACCATGGTGCATGAAGGTGGCCATGCTGTACATTCTTTTTTAAGCCACAATTTAGAGTTGAGTGCTTTTAAAGAATATCCTATGGAAATTGCAGAAGTTGCTAGTATGGCAATGGAACTATTTAGCATGAACCATTGGGAAAGTTTTTTTGATAGTGAGGAGGAATTAAGTAGAGCCAAAGAACATCAATTAGAAAGAACAATCACTATTTTTCCTTGGATTGCAATCATTGATAAATTTCAACATTGGGTATACGAAAACCCAACATATACGGTTGAAGAAAGAACAGAAAAGTGGATGGAAATTTTGCAAGAATTTAGCACCAATGCTATTGATTTTACTGGCTTAGAAACTTATAGAGCAATTGGTTGGCAACGCCAGTTGCATTTGTTTGAAGTGCCATTTTATTACATTGAATATGGCATTGCACAACTG
>JAGOUF010000332.1 GCA_018061385.1 Chitinophagaceae bacterium
TGACGCAAGTGTTTATACCAATTGTTTAGGTATTGCAAACAATCAAGTTGAAGCAATTTATCAATGTGAAGAATTGCAAGATATAATTGTTGTGGTTTCTAATGCCGAAATTTTAAGAAATGTAGAACCCAATTTTACAGAACTAGCAATTGTTTTAGCCAACAATAATATAAGGGGTTTATTTATTACTGCACTTTCTAGTTTGCCCGAAATTGATTATGAAGTGAGAATTTTTGCACCACATTTTGATATTGATGAAGATATTTCTTGTGGTTCTGCAAATTGTTCTTTATTGCCACTGTGGAATAAATTATTGAATGCACCAAACAACAAAGAGTTTAAAATTTTATGTCCCTATAATTTTTCTACCAATAAAATGGGTGGAATAGAAATAGGGCATTTTAATGCTGAAAACAATACAATTAACATTGGTGGAATGATTGGAAAATAAACTATGCAACACAATATTATTGTACATAACGAACCAAGAGTAATTGATATTAAACCAGCAACGTATAAGGATATTGATGCTTTAATAACATTAAATTCAAAATGGCAATTGGCCAATTTAAACGGAAATGTAGATCAGGGTTTTGTGGGTGCAGCTTTTAATGCAGATTTTTATAGAACATTAATTGATAGAAATGAAGTGATTGTAGCTTATGATAATACTGTGTTGGCAGCATATATGCTAACTGTAAATCATGCAAATGTTGGGTTGTTAAGTTTGCACCAAGAGCAAGCACGGTTGTTAAAACAAAATGGAACAATTCCAGCAAATGCCAGCGTAGCTGTTGGTATACAAACAGCAGTTGAAATAAAGTATCATGGCACAGGGCTAATATCTATTGTTAGAAATGAATTTAAAGATTATGTAAGAGATCGATTTCAATATTTTTTTACAACCATTTCTAAGTCTAACCAACGTTCATTTGCTTCGGCCATTAAATTTGGTTGGCAATTCGTTGGAGAAAATGAAGCGTATCATTTTTTAATTTTAGTAGTTTAAAATATGTCGTTAAAAACCACCATACAACGCTTCGCCGATATTCGTGCAAACGAAAAATCTTTGGTGGGCATACTGTTTTTACAATCCCTGTTATTGGGTTTTTCTACCTCGTATTATTTCGTTGCTGCCAATAGTTTTTTTATTAAGCAAGCCAATATTGCAAGTATTCCACTTGCATATATTATTGCAGGGTTAACTGGTATTGTTTTAGTTGCAGCATTCAAACAAATGCTTAAAAAGTTTGGAAGTATAACTGGCTACATTTCAGTTTTATTGTTGTTTGCAGTGGTATGTGTAGTATTGTTTTTGGGTCATTTAAAGTTTGATACTACTGCCAATACTTCTTTATACATTGCTTATGCAGGATTTGTTATTGTGTTTCCTTTTGCAAGCTTATTTGTATTGGGTTTTTCTGGAATTTGTTTGCAATTGTTTAATTTATTACAAAGCAAACGCTTATTGGCATTAATTGGCATAGGAGAAATAGTAGCATCTATAATTGGATATTTAACAGTGCCATTTATTACAAAATTTACTGGCAATCCTGTGTATTTATTTTTACTATCAGCAGTATTTATTGTAGCTTCTGTATTTCCAGTTTTACAACTATACAAACAACATGAAAGTAAACTTACCAACCAGCAAAAAGATAGTGTAGTTCGTAAATTCAGTTGGTCTATTTTTTCTAAAGAACAGTTTTATATATCGTTGGCTGCAGTTACTTTTTTTTCTGTATTGGGCATTTATTTTACCGATTATGCGTATTTAGTTTCTGTAAGAAATTTGGCAAAATTATCTGGCTTGGGAATCGCAGATATTGTAGCCATTTTATTTGCTATAATTAAAATTGGTGAGTTGGTATTTTCATTCTTTTCGGCAAATATTATTAGTACAAAAGGTATGAAGTTTTCTCTCTTGCTGTTGCCTTTTATTTTGTTCTTATTGTCAACATTGGCAGTGGTTGCACATTTTGTTTTTGATGATGTGTTGTTTTTTGTAATTGCCTTTTTCTTAATGGCAAAATGGAGTGACCGAGTTTTACGAAAAGGAGTATATGCACCTTCTACAAAAGTGTTGTACCAAGTAACCAACCCATCCGAAAGAATACAGTTACAAACCAGTATCGAAGGAACAATTAGCCAATATTCTATTGTATTATCTGGAATTATTTTATTGTTGGTATCGCAATGGCAAAAAAACAATATCGATAATTTCTTTTACATCATGTCTATTATCTGTGTGGTGTTTTCAATTATTTGGATATTCTTTTTACTAGGTTTGTACAAAGGGTATAAGAAAAAAATACATCAGTATTTGCATAGTATGCAATCTATCAGCAATACAATGCAACAACGCAGTATTATAGATGCGTTTAACAATTGGGCAAGTTTACAAACAGAAACTATTTCAACCGATAAAATGAGTTTCTTGCAGAATATGTTTAACGAAAACTTTTCAAATAACGGACAGTTTTCAAAAAGCCAATTAATACATTTAATAGCAAGTTACAATCCAACTTTAAGCAATACTTTAGATATTGATGAAGAGATGATGCAAAAAAGAATGCTTCGTTTTTATTTTTCGAACGATAATTTTTTTAGTAGAGTTTTAATTGTTTGGTATTTAGAACTAACGCAACAACTAACCAAATTTTCAACAATTGTAGAGTTGTACGAAGCAGGCGATTTAACCATACGCAAAGAACTTGTTGCAGCATTAAATAGAAGCAATTATACACCAGCAACTGCCGATAGATTTTATTTTACTGAGCTGTGTAGAATTTATGTTGGCGAAGTGTTGTGGGCAGAACCAGCAATTGCAGATATAGAAGAAGTCAACGATGCCCACCTTATCAGTTTGTTAGAACAACACATTGGCAACTGTAAATTTCATTTGTTGGAAGTTTTAAAATTGCTCTATGGAAAAGAAACCATTCATGTTGTGCAAGTAGTTTTGAATGATACAGATAAGGGTACAGAAAATCAAATTTTTGCAGTTGAGTTGTTAGACAATATTCTTGAGCCAGTACTAAAAGAAATGATTATTCCATTATTTGAACCCATTCCGCAGCCCATGCGTTGGGCCAAATTGGGTAAACAATTTTTCATTTATCATTTAGCAGCACCCGATAGATTGAAAGAAATTTTATTTAAGAATTTTAAGTTGATTGATATCAACGTTAAGCAAGCTGCGTTAAAAAATTATTATTCAATAACAAAAGATAAAACAGCAGTTAGTGCATTTGCATCTAGCAATATAGAAGCTTTGTACAACGATGCCAACCATTTATTAAGTGAAGTTTTTATAAATACCAGCACTTATAAAAACGATGTAATTCATCAACTACATTTAAACAATTATTTTAAAGAAGATATTATTGAGCATTTTTTTAGATATGGAATTGTTGTAGAACAAAAACAAAAGCAAATTGCACAAAACAATACCACATTTAGCAAAAGAGCGTTTGAACACGTTATTCAGCTTTCAGCCAATCATCATCAAAAAATAGATTTAGACGTAGTAGGCTTGGGGCTTTTGTTCAAATTAAATTATAACAATCAACAATAGCTCTATATTCAACTCCTTTCAATTTAATATATTGCAAAATATCGTAAATTGCTTTTAAAAGTACATTCCAACAATTATCTTTACCAAAACCATTTAA
>JAGOUF010000333.1 GCA_018061385.1 Chitinophagaceae bacterium
TTTAACTGCCATTTTTTCCCTTTTCTTTGTACGGCAAACTATTTGACTTGTTTAAGAGATTATATAAAAAAATTATGGAACAGAAAGAAATGCCATCAACAGAGCCTGTTGTAGAAAACAGTATGAACATTAATGCTGACGAAAATGCAGCAGGTACAACATATTTGAATGACAAATTGGAAGAAAGTGAAACTGATAAATTACTTGCCGAATTAGATGAACAAAAAGACAAATATTTAAGATTGGCTGCCGAATTTGACAATTATAGACGAAGAACCTCTAAAGAACGTTTAGAATTAATTCAAACGGCTGGAAAAGATGTAATTGTTTCTTTTATAGATGTTTTAGACGATATTGATAGAGCTGAAAAACAAATGAACAACAACGATGATTTTGCTGTTCAAAAAGAAGGTGTTCAACTGGTTTTTCAAAAAGTAAGAACAACATTGCAATCTAAAGGTGTAAAAGTGCTAGAAAGTATCAATACAGATTTTGATGTAGACAAACATGAAGCTATTACCGAAATTCCAGCTCCTTCAGAAGATATGAAAGGCAAGGTAATAGATGAGGTTCAAAAAGGATATTATTTAAACGAAAAATTAATTCGTTTTGCTAAAGTAGTGGTAGGCAATTAAAATTAAAAAAATTAAAAGATTAATTGCCAGAAAACAAATCAACCCAAATGAAAAGAGATTATTACGAAATATTAGGTGTAACAAAATCGTCAACAGCCGATGAAATTAAGAAGGCTTATCGTAAAGTAGCCATGCAATTTCATCCAGATAGAAACCCTGGTGATAAAGCTGCTGAAGATAAATTTAAAGAAGCCGCTGAAGCGTATGAAGTGTTGAGCGATGAACAAAAGAAAGCCAAATACGATCGTTTTGGTCACCAAGCATTTGCACCTGGCAATGGTGGTTTTGGTGGTGGTCATGCTACCAATATGGAAGATATTTTTAGCCAATTTGGTGATGTGTTTGGAGATGATATGTTTGGCAGTTTTTTTGGTGGTGGGAGAAGAAGCAATGGTGGTGGAACAAGAGCAAGAGGACAAAGAGGAAGCAATTTGCGTATTAAATTAAAGTTGAATTTTGCCGAAATTGCCAATGGTGTAAACAAACAAGTAAAAGTAAAAAAACATGTTGTTTGTACAACTTGCGATGGCAGTGGTGCAAAAGATAAAAGCAGCATTCAAACATGTAATAGTTGCCATGGAAGTGGTCAAGTAAAAAGAGTACAAAATACTTTTTTAGGTCAAATGCAAACCGTAACTACTTGTCCAACTTGTAATGGAGAAGGCACATCTGTTACTGCAAAATGTGGCAATTGTAAAGGTGAAGGAAGAATGTATGGAGAAGAAACCATTAGCATCGATATTCCTGCAGGTGTACAAGAAGGCATGCAATTGAGCATGAATGGAAAAGGCAATGCTGGTGAAAGAGGAGGAATGCCAGGAGATTTAATTATTCAAATTGAAGAAGAAGCACATGCAGAATTACAAAGAGATGGATTGAATGTAGCATACGATTTGCACATCTCTTTTCCTGAAGCAGCTTTTGGTACAAATGCAGAAGTGCCAACAATTGATGGAAGAGCTAAAATTAAAATTCCAGCAGGTACACAAAGTGGTAAAATTTTTAGATTAAGAGGTAAAGGTTTTCCAGAAGTGCAAGGTTATAGTAGAGGCGATCAATTGGTATATGTAAATGTTTGGACTCCACAAAACTTAAGCAGCGAAGAAAAAACAATATTAGAAAAATTAAACACTAGTGCAAACTTTAAACCCCAACCAACAAAAGCAGATAAAAGCTTTTTTGAGAGAGTAAAAGAAGCATTTAATTAAATAGAAAGCCAAATATTTTAAAGTAGCCATTGTGTAAAAACAATGGCTACTTTTTTTGAGAGTAAGTGTAGATCAATTTTTCAAGTGTAATGTGTTAACTAATCTACTTGCTTAAATTTTTCAAGTTCTTTATAAAACGATAAAGCCTTTATAACAGATTTTCCACCTGAACTTTCAATTAAAATCTTTACCCATTTTTTATTGGCATTGGCCAATGTTTGATTTTTGTAAAGCCAATATGCCAAGTATGTAAACGATGCAGTAAATAAGAATTGAAAAGTAATATATCCCCAACCAACAGAATGAGGAAACCATGTGTTACTCAAATAAAATGTTGTCCAAAAAGGAAACTGTAAAACCATAAATCGGTTATGCTTTAATATAGAAAATTGAAGGTTGGTTAACTTTTCTTGTATTTCTGTTATACTTCCATCATAATCAATATTATTAACCCAAACTAAATGCTTGATGTAATCAAACAGTGCTTTCACATTTATAAAAAATATTATTGTCATAGAAACTATAAAATAATTTGCTGCAGATGTGTAGTGAGTTATTGCATAAAAAAGCACAGCTCCTAAAATTATTAAATAAATAATTGCTGCAATAATGCCAATTGTTTTTAAACGAATTAGGGGTTTTAAAGCCGATACAGCTTTTTGGCTAATTACCTCTTTAAGGAGCTTTTTGTTAATCGCCAACGATTCATCAATTTTTCCATACTGTTCTTTCCATAGCAGAATAAAATTTGTTTCTTCCATAATTGTTATCTTATTATTTGTGAAAATTTTTGTTTTAAAATTGTTTTAATTCTTCCAACTTTTGTTGCAACATTGGTTTCGGTAATTCCAATAATTTCCGATATTTCTTTATGGCTCTTTTCTTCCAAATAAAGTATCATCAGTGCTTTGTCTAACTCTTTTAAGTTGGCAATAAATTGTTGAAGAAGTAATGAATGCCCTTCTAATTCTTTGCTTTCATCAAAATCAGCAAGTTTGAACAATTCTTCTGAGTATGGATTTGAAATTTCTTTTCTTCTTTCTTCTTTTCGATAATATGAAATAGCAACATTCAAAGCAATTCTGTAAATCCATGTTGAATGCTTAAACTGGTTGTTGTAGCTATCGAATGATTTCCATAATTGTAAAACAATTTCTTGTACAAGGTCTTTTTTATTTTCAGTGTCTTTGCAATATGAATTGGCTACTTTATAAATAATTCCTTTATGCGTTTCAATCACTGAAAGAAATAAGTCCGTTTTTAAAAATGAGCCCATTCTCTTTAATTATGGTTTTGCTATATTATTCGCATGACTATTAAAAATATCACATACAATGTGATATTTTTTTAAAAAGTCTACTGAAAGTAAGATTGTGTTTTATGCTAAATGTAAAAGGGGCTTAATCTTTCCATAAAAAAGGAAATAAAATAATGGAAAGCATTACAACCATTATGTCTAATGCCACCAATAATAAAACCATTTGCCACCAACCCTGTTGTACAACAGTTGCAAATGCAGGAGTAGAAATTTTCATTAACAATAAAAGTTGTGGGATAATAATTGGGAAACCCATAATAGCCATTAAAGCTGCTTGTTGTTGTGCCTTTGCAGCAATAGCTGCTAAAAAAGTAAATACCAAACTTAGGCTAATGCCTCCTAAACTTGTTATGCCAACAAACATGAATACGTTTTGTAAACTATTACCCAATAAAAGTAAGAACAGTAGTAAACTAATGATGCTCATACAAAGCATTAATAACAAATTAAAAATAAGTTTACTAATAATAAAATCTTTGGCTCCTGCAATGGTGTAGAAG
>JAGOUF010000334.1 GCA_018061385.1 Chitinophagaceae bacterium
ATTTGCATATCTGTAGCAGTAATATTGTTCATTGCAGCCAATTTTCTGTTGATAATAAAGCCTCTGTATGGAGGAAAATTACTTGGTCTGCCTAAATAATATGGATACGTTGAATCAACACCTTGTTGATTGGCACTGCTCACAAAACCTCTTGCAGGATTGAGCATTTGAGGGTTTTCGTTAGCAGGAATAATGCCTTGCCACATGTAAGTACTGTCTTTGCCTGGCATTACAAAATCGCCTTGTTGTTTCCATTTAGCAACAAATGCACCTTGTTGTCTAATGGCAATATCACCAGATTTTGAAGAGAACACAAAGTTTTGACCTGGGCATTGAAATGTTGAAACTGCATCGGCATAATCAACATAGTTTTTCATTCGGTTTAGCTTATAAAAAGTTCTCAACTCATTACTTGCGTCATGTGCTTTCCAACGTACAGCAATGTATTTACCTTCTTTCGTACTGGTTAAATATTTTTTATCAAACATTACTGGACCAAATACAGTTAAAGCAATTTTTTCATCAACATTGGGTTTGCCTTTTACTTTAATTGTTTCAGTTCTTATTTCTGCAGCTTGCCAAGCACCATCAAACCAATATTCTTGCATGGTGCTATCCTTAAATTCAATTTCATAATAATCTTTTACATCTCTTCCCGAATTGGTTACACCCCAAGCACAACTATCATTAAAGCCAATAATTACTGTTGGCGATCCTGGGAATGTTGCTCCATAACTGCTGTATTCTGGTGTAGTAATTTGCATTTCGTACCAAAGTGATGGCAGGTTTAAACCTAAGTGAGGATCGTTGCATAAAATAGGGCGACCACTTTTTGTTTTGCTTCCACTAACAGCCCAATTGTTACTGCCATTGTTTTTGTTAGGATTTAATGCTGGAGTATTTTCTATGTTGGAAGATTTGTTGAAATAAAGACTATCTCTAGTAGAAGGGGGCTTTACGTCAATGCTTGGTTTTTCAAATGCAGTTCCTCTTGGTACAATAGGATCTAAAGTATCTTGAGTTGATGGAAATAATTGCATAAAATCATCATATCCAAAATAATTTTTTGCATTGGTATACACTAAATCATCACCTTGTCCAGATAAATCCCAACTCATAAATTTTAAAAATAAGGCTGTCTTTAAATTGGTCCAAGGTTCTGGTTGATAATCTAATAATTTGTATTCTAAAGGCAATTGATTGGGCGATAAATTTTTAATGTATGTATTTACCCCAGCTGTATAAGCATCGCAAGCTTCTTTAGTTTCGGGATTGGCTTCAACTTCTTTCAACGATTTTTCTGCACCATACACCATACCTAAACGTCTAAAATATTGATCGGTTGCTAAACGACTTTCTCCAACAATTTCACTCAATCTTCCACCAGCAACATAAGTTTGAAATTCCATTTGCCAAAGTCTAAATTTTGCATGTAAATAACCTTGTATAAAATAGGCATCAGCATTATTTTCTGCATAAATATGTGGTACTAAACGTTCATCAAAATAAACATCTACTTGTTTTTTTACACCAGGCATTTTAATATCGGCATTTAACGAAATATTGGTGGGTTCGGCATTTTGCCAAAAGCCATATTGAGGCGATAAAAAGTAACCCAAACGTGGTGTTTTGGCATCTTTAGATGGTAATTGAACATTTAGTACTGTTATTAAACCTGTAGTAATAATTGCTGAAATAATGAATGGAACTAATCGCATATCGTTAATTTAGGTGGTTGAAAATACAATTTTTTAAGATACCCAATCATACTGTTGTATAAATTTTTTACTATTGAACTTTTAGAGAATGTTTATGTTTGAATAAGATTGAATTGTAACTGCTTCATGCAACAAAAAAATTATTACCAAATATTGCAAGTAGATGCCAATTGTACAAATGATGCAATTAAGAAAGCGTATAGAAAATTGGCATTACAACACCACCCAGATATTACTCAAAATAACCCTTTGCAAACTCAACGATTCAATGAAATAAAAGAAGCCTATGAAGTGTTGAACAATCCTGAGGCAAGAAAAAAATTTCATGAGAAAATATATTTCAATCCGCTTGAACCTACTGTATACAATATACATGACGTAATTGCACTTGCTACTAAAGTTGATGGATACATAAAAACTGCCAATAAATACACCATAGATTTTACTTTAATTGAGTTGCATCTATATGAAATATTGGAAAGCAATCAATTGCTTATTCAAACTTGTACCAATGAAGTTGACAAAAACAACTTATGGGCATTGTTATATAATTGTATTAAAGTTTTGCCCTATACTCCTCTACAGAAATTAAATCCAATTGTAAATAATTGTTTTAGTGACAAAGCCTCTTTAATGAATGATTTGCTTTATGAGAAAAAACAATTGTCTTTTCTAGAAAAATATAAAATTTACCTTGCTATTTTAATTGCCATTTTATTGTGCATGTTTATTGCATTAATGGCTTAGAAGTTAACGGTGAGTTTATATTAATTGTCTATTAATTTTATAGGATATTATCGTGTATTGTAACTACCTTTACATTAGGAAATGAAATGGCACATTTCTCTAGTGTTATGTTAACATTAAAATACCAAATTGAGCCTCTTCAATTCAACAATTTCGCAACTGAAAGTTGCTACTTGTTAAGCCATAAACACACTAAAAAAAGTTACTTATTTGATTTTTGTGGCTATCAAAAACTTCTAGAAAAAACACACGGACAATATCAAGATATTCCAAATTAAGCGTATTCATTAAACTACTTATTAGAGCAAATAGCTTAATTCTTATAAGAAACTCAACCCTTATATATGTATTTGATTGCTCTTTTCAAATTCAACAATTTAAATAATACAAAATGAAAAATACTATAAACCATATTATACATAGTGCCTTTTTAAAAACAATTAGTTTGCTTTTTATATTTATTCTATTTATACAAAGTATTGTTCAATCTCAGCCAATTGCAATAACAGTTTCTGGTCAAGTA
This sequence comes from Chitinophagaceae bacterium, assembly GCA_018061385.1. GTDB lineage: Bacteria > Bacteroidota > Bacteroidia > Chitinophagales > Chitinophagaceae > UBA1930. Next base: position 2,989 of record JAGOUF010000334.1, read on the forward strand.
AATGGTACTAGTTTGGCTCAAGGAGCAACATTCCAATGGTCAATAACTGGGTTAAACTCTGGTTCAGTTGTTACCAATCAACTTTGGTTTGATAAAGATGCAGATGGAATATTAAATCCATCAGTAGATTTGCTTTTTCTTGAATTTCAACAAACTGATGGCGTTCAAGGTTCAAATGGACCAGGTGATGATGATGGCGTTGCAAATGGTGTTATTACCACTAATGTTGGTGGAGAATATTTTCCTGTTTCTAAATACATTTTTAAAACAACAGCTAATGGAAATTCTGCATTTTCAACATTCTCAATTACTGCATTGCAAGTTATAACTTACACAATTAGTGGAACAGTTACTAATATAGGAGTTGGTATGAATGATATTGTGGTACTTGCAAGAAATTCTAATTCGAATGGAGAATATTTTGCTCTTACCAATTCTTCTGGAATGTATACAATTAATACCGACTTCTCTATGGGATCTAATATTGAGATTAAAGTAGCAAATGATGGATTTAATTCAGTAAATCTTTCTGGTTATGTTATAACACCAAGTAAAATATCAACTTCTATTAATTCAAATATCACTGGAGCCAACTTTAGTGCAATTGCTGCTAAAATTATTACTGGAAAAGTTGTAGATGATTTAAATAATCCAATAGCTGGATAT
>JAGOUF010000335.1 GCA_018061385.1 Chitinophagaceae bacterium
CCAATTAACTTTAGATAGTCGTCCAATAGCAAACAATACAATTATACCAGTAGGGTTTACCTCAACCATTCAAAGCAATTTTGAAATAGCATTAAACAGCAATACGTTGAACAATGGCTTAGATGTAATTGTAAAAGACAAATTCTTAAATGTAGAACATACATTAACAGCAAGTACTCCTTACAGCTTTGCAGTAACAGCAGATGCAGCAAGTCAAGGTGAAAACCGTTTTGAGTTGGTGTTTAGAAACAGCAGTGCATTACCAACCAACTTTGTAAGTGTATCAGCAGCTCAACAAGGCAATGCTATAGCGGTAAGCTTTACAACAGCCAATGAGCAAAACATGAACCTATACGAAGTAGAAGAAAGTGCAACTGGCACAACGTTTACCAAAGGCACAAGTATTAAAGCCAACAATGCAGCAACAAGCAGCTACAATTGGTTAGATGCCAACATTAACACAGGTAACAATTACTACAGAATAAAAGCAATCGAGAAGAATGGTGTAGTTAAGTATAGCCAAATAGTCAACGTAAGAACAGGCACAAAAGGAGCAGAGTTTGCAGTATATCCAAACCCAGTAAAAGGTGGAACAGTAAATGTACAATTGATGAATATTGAGAAAGGTCAATACTCCATCAAAATAGTAAACAGTATAGGCCAAGAGATAGCAGCCAAAACAATAGTACACAATGGCGGCAATGCAACACAAACGTTAAGCATTGGTAATGTAGCATCAGGCACATACAATATGGTGATTAGCAATGGCACAACCAATGTAACAAAAACAGTAATTGTAGAATAAAATAACTGTCAGGTTGAGCCTGTCGAAACCGATAATAAGTTTCGACAGGCTTCTAACCTAAAACATTCAACTTTAAACATTCAACTTCATGAACATGAAACTAAAAATATCAACCATCATTACACTTTGCTTTATAGTAGCCTTGCTACTACCAAGTTTAAGTCATGCCCAACCCATATTTGACGATGACGTAAATGATGTTCCTATTGATGGAGGCTTAAGTTTACTGATAGCAGCAGGTGTAGGCTATGGTGCAAAGAAAATGAGAGATAAGAAGATGATGAATAAGAAAGATTAATCTGATCAAACCTCATCAAAAAAATATAAATTTTTAAAAAGCAGTTCTGCCATGTGGAACTGCTTTTTTGTTTATACTCAATCTAAATTAAATACACCGCTTATCTTCGTAAAGTATGAAGGCACTTGTTTATAAAAGTACAGGTAGTTGGTATGTTGTTAAAACCGATGATGGCAAACAATACAATGCACGTATAAAAGGTGTATTGAAAATTGATGGCATTACTTCAACCAATCCAATTGCTGTTGGCGATGAAGTAGAAATGGAAATGGAAAATGAGCTGGAAAGTACAACTACTATTACCACCATTTTCAATAGACAAAACTATGTTGCCCGTCAATCGCCACACAACAAACATCAACACCATATTATTGCTTCTAACTTAGATCAAAGCTTATTGTTTGCAACATTAAAAGATCCTAAAACTTCCACAGGGTTTATAGATAGATTTTTAATTGCTTGCGAAATGTATCATTTGCCTGCTATTATTGTATTTAATAAAGCCGATTTATATAAAGAAAAAGAGCAACTAAAATTTGAAGAAGTTAAAGAAACTTACGAAGCAATTGGTTATAAAGTAATACTTGCAAGTGTACAAAATAACCTTGGTGTATCAGAAATAAAAGCAGTATTGCAAAATAAAAAAACCTTATTAAGTGGGCATAGTGGTGTAGGAAAATCAACGTTTATCAATGCTATTTTTCCTCAATTGGATTTACGTACTCAAGAAGTAAGCGATTGGAGTGGTAAAGGCTTGCATACAACAACTTTTGCCGAAATGTTTGATTTGCCTTTTTGTGGAAAAATTATTGATACACCAGGCATTAGAGAACTTGGATTGGTAGGTGTAACGAAGCAAGAATTAAGTGGTTATTTTCCTGAAATGAAAGCCTTGGTAAATGATTGTCATTTCAACAACTGCATGCACATAAATGAGCCTGGTTGTGCTGTAAAAAAAGCCATCAATGATGGCTTAATTGCAATAGATCGTTATGTAAGTTACATGAGTATTTTAGATACCATGAACGATAAAAAATATTAATACACTTTGCTTTCCAAATATTTGGCAACTTCATTTACAGCTTCATTGTCTTTTCTATTTTGTGTAAATACAGAAACGCCATTGTAAATATTGTAGTGTAAAGTAAGCGGATGGCCTTTGTATTTAAAATGCCAATCAACGGTATCGCTATCATCTTGTTTGGCTAAAAATTTTACTTTTAGTTCTCTTAAGAGCATATTTACAATGCTATTAAATTTTTTCATGCCACAATTGTCGTCAATTACGGCTTCAAGTGTACCTAAAGTACTGGTTAGTTGATAACTCATAGATATTGGTTTTATATTGGATTGAAAAATTACAACGTAGAGAATATGTTTTAAACAAGTCGAAGTTTAATACATATATGGATTCTTTTTTGCAGCTTTCATATCTGCTTTTTTTGCTTTTTTGATTGCTTTAGCTTCTTCTTTATTTTTGGGTTTGTAACCATCCATCAACTTTTCTGCACCAACATTATTTACACTTGTAGGGCATCCAGTTTTACTTGCACCACCACCAAAAATATTTCTTAAAAAGTTGCAAGAGCTTAAGCTAACAGTTAAAAAAGCCACTATAGCCAATGTTCTAATTAATTTCATTTTAAATGTTTTAAGCTATGCTAAGTTACTAAAATATGTCTTTAAAAATTTTAATCATACTGTACAATACAGTAACAACACTAAGAAAGTACTTAGTCATGGCAAAAAAACAATCGTGTTTGTAGTAACGAGCAATGCAGGCAATTTATTTTGTAGTATCATTATATTCTTCAAACCAACTAGCATATTTTATATAATTGTTGGCAATTCTATCAATTTCGCCATGTATTAAGTCTGTAGAAATGTCTTTTACTTTTTTGGCAGGAACTCCAGCATAAATAGTGCCTTCTTCTACAACAGTTCCTTCTGTTAAAACTGCTCCAGCAGCAACAATACTATTGCTGTGTACAATACATCTATCCATTACAATTGCACCCATACCAATTAAAACATTGTCATGTATAGTGCATCCATGCACCAACGCATTGTGACCAATAGAAACATTGTTACCAATATGAGTCGCATTTTTTTGATACGTACAATGTACCACAGCACCATCTTGCACATTTACTTTATTACCCATTTTAATAGAGTTTACATCGCCACGTAAAACAGCATTAAACCAAATGCTGCATTCATTGCCCATCACAACATCGCCAGCAATAGTTGCATTGGGTGCAATAAAACAATCGGTTCCAAATTGTGGTGTTTTATCTAAAATAGTGAGAATGTAAGCCATGTTTGTATAGTTTAAAATGTTGAGTTTAAAGTTTAAAGTTATGAACTTGAGGAAATACTTTATTGTATAAAAAAACTCTGCTTACTTTGTGCCTTTGTGGTTAAACATCTCTCATGAATACACGTCAACTTTTTTTATCTCATCTAGCTCAAACATCACCAGCACCTATAGGCATTGAAATGGTAAAAGCCGAAGGAATTTATTTATATGATGTAGATGGAAAACAATAT
>JAGOUF010000336.1 GCA_018061385.1 Chitinophagaceae bacterium
TTTAATAAAATCTTTGGTAAGCAATAAACCTAAGCCAGTTCCTTTCTCTCCATTTGTGCCATAATTCACATCCATTTTGGAGGTTAAAAATTTTTCTTGTTGTTCTTTACCAATGCCTTTACCATAATCTTTAATTGAGTATAGAATGTTATTTGCATCTACAGCACTTCTAATTTCTACATTGGTATTAAAACTATTAAACTTAATAGCATTGGATATTAAATTTCTAAAAACAAATTCTATTTGGTTTTTATCGGCTTTAATAAACTCATGAGAATTTGTATAATCAACAATATTTATTTGCTTAGTTGCTGCCTGATTTTTTAGTATATCTATAGCTGCTGTAATTACTTCTTTGCTATTTATTTTAACAGGGTCAATGGTTATTCCATTTAATTGAGATTGTCCCCATGTAAGTAAATTATTCAAAGTTTCAAAAGTTTTTTGGGCTTCATTTTTTACTTCAGAAACTAATTTATTCTGATCGGTTTCCGATAATTCTTTATTGTCAATTAATTCAAGTGATTGAAAAATATTCCTTACCGGCCCTTTTAAATCGTGCCCAATAATTGAAAACATTTTGTCTTTTACTTTATTTGTTTGTATCAACTGTTTATTTAAGTTGGCCATTTTTCTGTAGTAGCGTATTCCCAAAATTGCAATTGCTAAAATGGCAGTAACCAAAATAATTACAAAATTTCTTTCTGCCGTTGTTTTGGCATTTTGTAGTTCTAATTCTTCAACTTTATTTTTTGCTTCATTTAGTTCATAGTCGGCAAACATATTTGCTAGTTCTCTTGATTTATTTATGTTAAAAAAGCTATCTTTTAAGTTGTAATATTTTTCTAATGCTTCAAAAGCCTCTTCATGTTTGTTACTATACTTATAAGCTCTGCTGAGTTCTCCATAAATACTTGCAGTTAAATCTGGATTGCCACCATTTTTTTCTTGAATTGCCAAAGCTTGTTCTAAATAGTTGGTTGCTAACAATGGATTTGTTCTTGCCTCATACGTTGCAAAATTGTACAATGCTCTAGCTTCTTCATCGGGTAAATTAAATGCTCTAGTTTTTGCTAAAGCCAATTTGTGGTATACTAAAGCTTTTTCTTTGTTACCCATTTCAGAGTAAGCTTTCATACAATTATTTAAATTAGCAATATAAATATCTATAAACTGTGGCTTGTTGCTACTACTACGAATGGCAGTTTCAAAATAACCAATTGCTTTTTCAAAATTTCCCCTTCTTGCAGCATTAATGCCAAAATTATTTAGTAAAGTAAAGTAGGCATTATTGGTAGTGTCTTTATTTAAATTATTGGCAAGAGTAAAATATTCTAATGCCTTATCTAAGTTGCCATTAATATCACTTACAGTTCCTAGTTTAATATAACTCTGAATAATACCATTTGTATTATTCAATTTTTTAAAAATAGCTAATGCTTCTAGAAATAAATTAGTAGCTCTTGTAAAATTTCCATTTTTCCCTTCTGTAACACCTAAACTATTTTTTACTGTTGCAACAGATGATTCTATTTTTAACTCTATAAATATATTCAATGCTTCTTCATAATATTTTTTTGCTACTACAAAATTGCTGTGCGTATCATTTATAGCAGCTAATTGAGATAGTATAATTGCTTCGCTATATTTTGCCTTTAATGCTTTTGCTAATTTCAAACCTTCGCCGCAATAATAGGTAGCACTATCGGGCTTAGTAATCATATAATACGCCGAAAGTTTACCATAAAGTCTAACTTTAGATGTATCGTTTGATGCTTTATTTAAAGCATCTAAAAGTTGAGAGTTGGTTTGGGCTTTTAATAAGCCAATGCTCATTAACAAAATGGATAGTAGGATGTGTTTCATAGGTTGTAATTCAAAGGTTAGTAAAATTAGAGCTAAATTCATGTACAATTCAAATTTTTTTTCAAATTCATTTTTGAAACATTAGTTTAGTAGCATGTAAATTTTTTGTATGAAAAATATGTTCCATTTTCTTTTGCTAATAGCATTTCAATCTACTGCTCAAAAAAACGATGTTCCTAAAAATTTAGATATTTTAGTGGAACAAGTAAAACAAAAAGTAATTACTTGGCGTAGAGATTTTCATCAAAATCCCGAATTAAGCAATCGTGAATTTAATACCAGTAAAAAAGTTGCTGATCATTTAAAAAGCTTGGGTATAGAAGTAAAAGAAGGCGTTGCAAAAACGGGTGTAATTGGAATATTGAAAGGAGCAAAGCCAGGTCCAGTAGTTGCTTTACGTGCCGATATGGATGCACTGCCAGTAATTGAAAGAAATAGCTTACCCTATAAATCTACTGTAGTAACGGAATATGGCAATCAAAAAGTTGGCGTAATGCATGCTTGTGGGCATGATGCACATACAGCAATTTTAATGGGTACTGCAGAAGTTTTGAGTAAGTTAAAAAACGAAATTTCGGGCACTGTTGTTTTTCTATTTCAACCTGCAGAAGAAGGTGCACCTGAAGGTGAAGAAGGTGGTGCTAGTTTGATGATAAAAGAAGGAGCCTTAGACAATCCTAAAGTAGACGTTGCTTTTGGTTTACACATTGAAAGCAATATTCCTGCTGGCGATATTCAATACAAAGAAGGCTCGTTTATGGCAAGTGCCGATTTATTTAAAATAAAAGTAAAAGGAAAAAGTAGCCATGGTTCTCAACCTTGGTTGGGTGTAGATCCTATTTATGTTTCTTCTCAAATTATCAATGCATTTCAAAGTATTGTTAGTCGCAACAGCGATTTAACTGTAGCCCCTGTTGTAATAACTGTTGGTGCAATACATAGTGGAGTGCGTTTTAATATTATTCCAGAAGAGGCAGAAATGTTGGGTACTATAAGAAATTTAGATAAAGACATTCGATTGAAAGTTTTGAAAGAAGTAGAATCTGTGGCCAAGAGTATTGCGTCAACCTATCATGCAGTAGCTGAAGTAACCATTGAAAATAAAACTTTAGTTACTTACAACAATCCTGAATTGGTTGCCAAAATGTTACCAACGCTAGAACGTGTAACTGGTAAAAACAATATTAGATCTATGAATTGGGTTACAGGTGCAGAAGATTTTTCTTTCTTTGGCGATAAAGTGCCAAGCTTCTTTTTTTATTTTGGAGGAATGGCTAGAGATAAAAATCCTAAAGATGCACCACCACATCATACACCAGATTTTATCATTGATGATAGCAAGCTTGACGTAGGTGTTAAAGCCTTTTGTATGTTGGTATTAGATTATGCTAAAGTAAAATAAGTGAAATGAAAAAAATATTATTTGCATGTTTGTTATTCCCAATGTTGGGTAATACACAAATTAAATGGACGAATGTAGATTCGTTGTTTCAGCCATTGCCACCAACTGTTCATGTGTTTTATACAAACGATAGCTTAGATGGCAAACCAAATATTGCATATTATGTATCGGCTAAATTAAGAGATTTAGATCTAAATTTTTCTGTTGATACTTCTTTAAATAGACGACTTACACCAACTCAATATTTTGAACGAAACAAGCAACCATTGGTAGTTGTAAATTGTACATTTTTTGAGTTTAAGTATAGCAGAAATTTGAATACAATCATTAAAAATGGTAAGTTATTGGCTTACAATATTCATTCAATGCCTAACAGAGGGAAAGA
>JAGOUF010000337.1 GCA_018061385.1 Chitinophagaceae bacterium
TTGCTGCAGTAGCAGTTAAATTACCTATTATATTATTATATACATTATTACCTGTAACAGCAGTGCCTAAAGTTCCAAAATATATACCTGTAACTAAACCAGCAGTAGTTAAAGTAGAACTGCTAGATAAATTGTAAATTTTATTTTTGTAAAAATCATTCGTTGTATTACCTCCCGAGGAAATGTAAATACCATAAACAGTCCCAGCTCCTGAAAAATCACCAATGGTGTTTCCATAAACACTCCTTGTATTTGCTGATGCTAAAGATATACCATAAGATGTTCCTGAACCAGAAGTTATATTACTCAACGTGTTATTGTACACATTTTGGGTATGTGTAGCAGTTGTATTTAAATTAATACCATAAAATGTACTAGTTCCTGTTAAAGAAATATTAGAAAAATTATTGTCGCTAATGGTTGCAACACCTGTTGGTGAACCGAAATCGTAAAAACAATAAAAAGTGCCACTAGCACCAGTTTTTGTAAAAGAGCCTGATATTGAATTTCCAATAATATTTTTGGCGTTTGCCGTTGTATTAGATGCATAAATTAAATACGAAGTAGTTGTTGTTGCTGTAGAGCCTGAGAATGTATTATTATTATAATCTTGTGTAGTAACATTAGTACCATTGCCTTGATAAATACCATATACTGATGATGTTCCAGATGTATTTAAAGTAAAAGCATTGTTGTTACAGGCAACAGAACCCGTAACTGTTGAGAAAAATACACTATAAAATGTAGATGCATGGGCTGAACCACCACCACCAGCATTGTTTATAGTATTGTATTCAACACTTGTATTATTTGTATAAATAAAATAAATACCATAAGTTGTAGTTGCAGAACCACCACCAAAGTTTTGTATCGTATTGCCGTTTCCTGCACCACTTGCACCAATAACAATATTTTGGTCGTAATAAGCAGCAGCACTATAACCTCTACATACAATACCTGCATGTACATTACTTATAGTATTACCTGTAATGGTTATATTTTCGTTTCTTCCACTATTTGCAGATACAGTTACTCCAGTTGCACTACTAACAGTCGATGCACCATTACCCACATAAATACCCACAACATAAGCACTAGTGCCTTTTGTCATTGTAACTGCACTATTTTTTATAGTTACCTGTTGGCAACCATTGGTTGCAGTGGGTTTATGTAAATAATAACCATACTCAATAGTTGAAGCAGATGCAGCTACATCGATGCCATCAAAAGTAATGTAGTCGGTTCCGTCTAACCTTATTACGCCATCGCCTAAACCACCAAGAGTTGATGTACTGTTACTACCAGCATCTGTTCTTGTAATTTTAGGATTTGCACCAACACCCGATTTTTGAAAAATAATTTCATTACCAGCAGTACCTGTTATAGTAATTGCCAATTGAGCTGTTGTACTTTCGGTATAATCGGCATCTACATTAAATGTAACACCACCAGGCCCAACACTGCCACCAGCATTTAGGGCTGTAATAGCAGCTGTTAATGTTGCATAATCTTTACCAGCACCAACAGTTTTAATGCCAGATAGCTGTGCTTGTACAGCACTTGAGCAAATAATAACAAGGAGAATGAGTAAATACTTTTTCATAAAGTAGGTAGTTTAGTTGAATAAATTTTTTGCAAGCATTTAGGGATAAACGGCAATTTAAGACTAGAATTTTAATTTAACAAAATTATTATCCTTAACCTAGGTTGTTTTGCTATAAAAGTTGATGTACAATAGCTATGATGATTGATAGCATAAAAAAAGGCAACTAAAATTAGTTACCTTTTTTATAATTATTCTTGTTGTTGCTTTTTCTTATCCCTCATTTTCTTTGCACCATAACCAACACCTGCTGCTATTAGTAAACTTAAGCCTCCATCAATGGGAACATCATTTACGTCATCATCAAATACCGGTTGTGCATGTACTAGGCTAGGTATTACCAAAGCTGCTATAAAGCATATTGTGAAGATGGCACTTAATTTCAATTTCATATTTAAATAGTTTAGAAAGTTTAAATAGTTTAAGAAGTTTAGGAGTTCTGTTTTTTGAACTTTTGAACTCCTAAACTTTCTCTGTCTTATACCCCTTTATGGGATAGGGATTTTATTCTACAATCACTGTTTTTGTTACACTCGTTGTGCCATTGCTAATTACCATATTGTAAGTGCCTGATGCTACATTGCCAATTTGGATTGATTGTGTTGCACTGCCTCCATTGTGTGTAATCATTCTTGATGCAATCTCTTGGCCCAATTTGTTCACAATCTTAATACTGTATAACCCTTGCTCTACATTCATCAATTGTACATTCACTGTTCCACCTTTTACTGGATTTGGATATACTGTAAACTCTGCTCCTTTTGTGCCTGTTCTTACATTCACTACTTGGCTGTATTTTACTACTCCATTCTTTTCAATGGCTTTAATACGATAGTAATTGTTGCCTGTGTTTATGCTTGCATCTAACCAATTATAAGTGCTTGTTGCTGCATTGTTGGCTTTTATGCTTGTGCCTTTCGTAAAGCTATTGCCATTTGCACTTTCTTCTACTTCATAGCTACTCATGTTTTGCTCATTCGCTGTAGTGAAGTTTACTGCTATTGCATTGCCTTGTTGCACTGCTGATACAGTTACAAAATTGGATGGTAATGCTGCGTTGCTTGTTTTTAGCATTAACTCAAAGCGGTTTTCTCCTAAGCTTGTTGGTATTGTTGGGTCTACACTAAAGCTATATTCTGTGCCTGTTAACAATTGTGTAGTTACATTTAAATATTTGTCTTTTAAATACACTTCTTCAGTTATGCCATAATCGGCTACAGCAATTTTAAAGCTATTGGCTTTTGTTGCTGTGAAACCCAATGGTATAATTTTATTATCGGCAAAGGGTCTTGTGTCTAAACTTAGTTTCTTATTGTCTGCACTTAAGGCATACATGTTCACTTCTGGATTTAACAGTTTTAACCCATCCATGATTTCTTGATTGTCGTTTGAGCTTGTATTAAAACGTACAAACATATTATCGGTTGGATAATTGTTGTACAATACGTTCAATTCTAAGACACCTGATAAAGTATTTGTTCTAAATAAATTGGCTGTTGCTGTTGCTTGTTTATCTGTTTCTACAAAATTGATGGTGGTTCCAGCAACTGGACTTACAACAAATGCTCCATTCATGGCTAAATTATAGGCTCCTCCACTGGTAAGTTTTGTAACATAAGCACCTGCTGATGGACCAGCATTGGCATCCCAAACCCAGTATTGTGTTCCAATATTGGTGGTTGTATTTAATCTTGTTCCGATATCTACTGCTGATGGATATGGATTGGCTACAACACTATAATCAATTGGTATTACAATACTTTGATTGCCTGTGTTTAGAGTTCCTGTCATATCTAAAGTAACAGCATTTGGAGTGTAAGCTGCACCAGTTAAAGATTCTGGTTGTGTTCTATCGCCACGTACCAATACTCTTATTCCTCTGTGTTGTGTCCAACTGGCATCACTGGTTGATGTGAAAGGTGTCCATGCTTGTGTAACACTATTGTCAAACCAATAAGCTGATGGATTGTTAGAAGTTGTTGCATCAAAACTTGCATCTGGTCCTGTAACATAAATACTATCTTTTAAACTACTCATATCTAAAGC
>JAGOUF010000014.1 GCA_018061385.1 Chitinophagaceae bacterium
ATTGATGGAGAATGGGGTTTAGGTATGCGTTTAGATAGTGTAATTAATTTTCCTCGCCAATTAATGATGGGTGCAGTTGCCGATGCTTCAATTATTTATGATTTTGGCAAAGCAGTTGGAGAACAATGTAAAAGAATTGGTATTCAGGTAAACTATGCTCCAGATATTGATATTAATAACAACCCAGATAATCCGGTAATTAATGATAGAAGTTTTGGAGAAGATAAATATAAAGTATCCATGTTTGGTGTACAATATATGAAAGGAATGCAAGACGTAGGTGTTATGGCATGTGCAAAACACTTTCCTGGTCATGGCGACGTAAGTGTAGATTCTCACTACGATTTACCAGTCATCAACAAATCACGAGCAGAGTTGGATAGTTTAGAATTGTTTCCTTTTAGAGAATTAATAAAAGCAGGTGTAGGAAGTATGATGATTGCTCATTTATACATTCCTTCCATCGATTCAACAGCCAATCAGGCAACATCACTTTCAAAGAAAAATGTAACAGGGATTTTAAGAAATGAATTGGGTTACGAAGGATTAACTTTTACCGATGCATTAGAAATGAAAGGGGTAGCAAAATTTTATCCAAGTGGAGAAGCAGCAGTACAAAGCTTAATTGCAGGCAATGATATGTTGTGTTTACCTGGCGATGTACCCAACGCAATTCAAAAAATAGTACAAGCTATAGCAGTAGGAAAACTTACTTGGGCCGATATTGACAATAAAGTGTATAAAGTATTGTTAAGCAAATTTCATTTAGGCTTAAACAATGTTGAAGAAATTAAAATTGAAAATATTACCGCCGATTTAAATGCTTCTACCAATATAATTCGTAAAAAATTAAGTGAGCAAGCATTAACTTTATTAAGGTTAAGCAATCCTAAATTACTACCCAATCATAGCAAAAAGAAAGTAGCATTTGTTGGTATTGGCATTAATCAAATGAACACTTTTGCAGCAGAAGTAAAAGAAGCATTTAATGCAAAAATATTTTTGATGGATTATAAAGATTCTACTTCTCTTGAATCTTTAAAAAAGAAATTAAAACGTAAATACAAAACCATCATTGTTGGTATACATGCTTATAGTAGAAGGCCAGCCAATAATTATGGCATGAGTAAAGATGCAGTTGAATTAATTAAGTATTTGGGCGAAAAAGACAATGCCATCATCTTCGATTTTGGTAATCCTTATGCCATTAGAAATTTTTGCGATGTAAAAAATTTAGTAGCTTGTTACGAGGATGATAATTTAATACATGTTGCTGCAGCTAACTTATTGCAAGCAAAACTTATTGCAAAAGGAAAATTACCTGTTACTGTTTGCAGCGATTTAAAATTTGGCGATGGAATTACAGCCAACTATTATTTTCCATATACTCAACCAGAAAAAGTAGGCTTAAGTAGCGAAAAGCTTTCAACCATTGATACCATTGCATTGCATGCCATTGAAAAAGGTGCAGCTCCTGGCATGGTAGTGTTAGTTGCTAAAGATGGTAAAGTAGCTTATGAAAAAGCATTTGGCTATACCAACTTCGATAACCAAGAAGCAGTAAATAATGATATGTTGTATGATCTTGCATCTGTAACAAAAATTTCGGCAACAACAGTCGCAATAATGAAATTGTATGAAGAAGGAAAAGTAGATTTAGAAAAAACATTGGGCGATTATATTGATTGGACAAAAGGAACAGACAAGGCACCGCTTAAAGTAAAAGATATTTTGTTACATCAAGCAGGGTTATATCCTTTTATTCCATTTTATAAAGAAGCCATTGATAGTAATACCGGCAAACCATTAGATTTTTTTTTTAGCAAACAAAAAGCTCCACAATTCAATTATAGAGTAGCAGAAGATTTGTATTTAAAAAACAATTATAGAGATACTTTATACAAAAGAATTGCTACTAGTAAATTAGCCAGTCATGGTAAATACGTGTACAGTGATAATGATTTTATTTTTTTAGCATTAATTGCTGAAGCTGTAACAGGCAAACCATTTGATGAATATGTGAGAGAGCAGTTTTATGAACCCTTAAATATGGTTACTACAACTTATAAACCAAGAGAAAGATTTGAGTTAAATAATATTGTACCAACCGAAACAGAAAAGCATTTTCGTATGCAGCAAATACATGGCGATGTACATGATGAAGGAGCTGCAATGTTTGGTGGTGTTGCTGGCCATGCAGGATTATTTAGTAACGCTTACGATTTAGCACAACTCTATCAAATGCTATTAAACGGTGGTACATTAAATGGAAAACAATTCTTAAAAAAAGAAACTATTGAAAAATTTACTAGCTATCAAAGCGATATTAGTAGAAGAGGGTTGGGTTTTGATAAACCAGAAAAAGACAATGCCACTCGTAAAGAAGCATATCCAAGCAAAAGTGCATCTGCACAAACCTTTGGGCATACTGGTTTTACAGGTATTTGTGTTTGGGTAGATCCTCAGTATAAATTGATTTATATTTTTCTTTCTAACCGTGTTACGCCAACTCGTAATAACAATAAGTTAGGACAATTAAATGTTCGTCCAAATATTCAAGAGGCCATTTACAGTGCAATTATTCAATAACAATTAACGTATTTTCTTCTTTTAAAAAGGGGTATAAAAAAAGCTATGCAATTTACACTGCATAGCTTAGGTTACTTCAATCCCCCAATTGAAAGTTCTACAAAACTAAGTTTTTTGTATACTTCCAACCAAGAAAAGTTTGTAAAATGTAGCTTTAAATCTGTGAACTGTATTTTTAGGAGTTACTTTGCCAAACTACTCATTGTTAGCTTTTATTAATGGAATACAAACGGTTACTTTTGTTCCTAACGCATTGCCCATTGAATTGTATAAATCTTCAAAACTAACAGCAATATTAGATTTTCTTCCATAGTTTAAAAGTTCTAGTCTGCGTTGTGTTGCACCTGTTGCAAAACTGGTATGATGCTTTCTTCTCAAGCTATTAATTTCCTTAGATTTTTCTCTACCAATACCATTGTCTTCAATTGTACAAATGAGTGTGTCGTTATCTGTAGAAAGAAAATTAATGTCTAACTTTTTTAATCCTTGTCTGTGCAATAAACCATGTTTTACTGCATTTTCAACATAGGGTTGAATAATCATTGCTGGGATTCTAATAGACAATAAATTTTCTACCTCATTTGCATGAATGGCATAGGTAAAATTTTTTTCAAATCTTAAATTTTCCAATTCTAAATATAAATTTAAAATTTTAAGCTCATCGTCTAAACTAATGGTTTCTTTAGTACTTAAATCCAATGTTAAACGCATTAAATCGGCAAATTTTCCTAAATAAAAGTTGGCTTGTTTCTTCTCATTTAAAATAATAAATTCTTGAATAGAGTTTAAAGCATTAAACATAAAATGAGGATTCATTTGAGCTTTTAATGCACTTAATTGTGAGTTGCGTAAAGCTTCTTGTGTGATTGCTTGTTGTATTTTTTCGTTGTTCTTTTTTGTTAAATATTTATTTTGAAATTTAAACAATACATAAATAATGCATAACAATAAAAAAGAAACAGTAACAAAAAACCATGTTTGCAACCACCATGGTTTTAATATTTCGAATGATTGTTTTATTGGATTACTTAATGTTCCATCTATATGATTTACTCTACATTCAAACGTATAATTACCAGAAGGTAAACTTGTAAAATGTATAATATTATTATTCGCCGATTGTTTTACCCAATTTGTATCAATTCCCATTATTCTATACTCATAAGAAAAACTGTTTCTGCTTTTTAACGATGTTCCCAATACTTCAAATGCAATGTTTTTGGCATTGTAAGAAATTTTAGGATTTGATAAGTATGTGTAAACTGAATCACTACTACTAAAACTTATGAGTGATAGAGTAGGGCTTATTTTATTGGTAATATTGATGTTTGTAGGAAAATATTGTAAACCCTTTGAGGTAGATAAGTATGTTGTTTTATTTACAATTTCAATATCAAAAACTTCGTTTGATAATAAACCTGTTGAAGTTGTAAAATTGCTAAATTGGTTGTTGCTATAATCAAATCTTTGAACACCTTTTGATGTAATTATCCATAAATATTTATCATAAGGAATCATCTTTTTTATTCTGTTACTCAGCAAACCACTTTCTGTTGTAAAACGAGTTATAATTTTTTTATTTTGAACAAAGTATATTCCATGCTCAATTGTTCCAATACAGATAATTCCGTTACTCAATTGCTGAAAACAAGTTGATGTAATAGGCATATTTAAAACATTATCATAGAATTTAAATTCTTTTTTATTGGTAAAATACTTTGTACCGTCTGAAAATCCACACCATAGTGTACTGTCTTTTTCATCGTACCAAATGCAACGAGATCTTTGATTGGATAAGTTGTAACTATTATAAAAAGCATTGCTTTGGTTGTCAAATTCTGTAACTAATTTGTTGGAAACCTTAAATTCATTTTCAATTTTTTCTTTTTTAATTGTATTGCCTTCAAAACTAGCTTGTAATATTACACCTGCCGAAAACAAAACGCCATCTTTTCTTAAATAAAAATCTTTAGGTGCACTTAGCAGTTTTGTATATTTTTTTGTAGAATTTTTATAAATAAAAAAAGAATTTTTATAAAAATAGAGCTCTTGTTTTTTTTCATTATAAATCATGGAAAGTACATCTCTTACTTCGCCTGTATTTAAACGTTTAGCTACTTTATTTTTTTCTATATCTATTTCCAATAACTCATTGCCATTGCTTGCAACAAACAAAATATTTTTCTTATTGCTACTCAGTAAACCAAGATTTGTGGGTTCTAAATTTAGCTGCTGTTTATTAAAAAATAGAATTTGTAAATTGGGAATTTGGTACAAGCCATTTTTTAATGTTGTAAACCAATAGCTGCCTTCTGTGTCTCTAAAAATACTAGATACAGCTTCGTTTTTAAAAAATGAATTTTCTAAATACAAAACATTGTTTTTTTCTTTAAACCAGAAGCATCCGTTATAAGTGCCAATGAATACATTGCCTTCATCGTCATCAAAAACAGTAATCGGATAAATATTTAATTTTCTCAGTTCTGCAGATATTGGATGAGCAATTAATTGATTGTCTAGGTACTGAAATATTGATGGGTTTAGATCAAATGGACTTTGCCTTTGTATACCCCAACTTGTTTTATTCTTTTTTGATTTGAACAATAGAAATGAGTTGGTTACCATTTTTTGAATAGGAATACTGTTACTGCCAACAATAGGAACACTTGTTGTTTTTTTGTTTTTTAGTTCAAAAATTTTTCCTGCAATTGGGTTTGTAAAAAACAAATTGCCATTAGAACTTATAGTAATAGAACGTTTATAGGTCGTGTCGTCCAATAGTTTTTCAAATTGATGTGTTTGAACATTAAAGCTATAAATAGGGTTGTTGTTATTGGAAATAATGATTCTTTTTCTATCAACAACCATTTCAATTAATTGTCCATTGTGATACTTTTCCCAAGGTTTAAAAATTTTTAAAGTATCGTTTTGTATGTATAGTATTTGCCCACTAAAATTGTGGCACCAAATTGTGCCAAATTCATCTTCTTGTATTTCTGTAATACTAGCACCCAATTGCTTACTATTGGTATACAATTTAAATTCAATACCATTGTAACGTATTAATCCAGCTTCACTTCCAATCCATAAAAGTCCTTTGCTATCTTGCATTACAGAGTACAACTCGTTTGACGGAAGTCCGTTACCAATTTCATGTTGTATGTAAACAGGAATTTGTGCTTGTGTTTTTACACTTACAAAAAGTAAAACAAAAAAAAGCGTTTTTTTAAATAAACCCATATTACAAAAAGTATACAAATAGTAAAGTAGCTATAAATATAATAGTTAAATGAGTATTGTAAAAAGATGCTTATTCGTTCCAATCGCCTAGGCCAAGTCTTACCAATTCATAAGGGTCTTTTGTACAATCAATTATAGTAGATGGAATCATACCTCCAATTCCTCCATTTACAACTATATCTACTCTTGATTTAAAATTTTCGTAAATCAGTTCAGGGTCGGTATACTCTTCAACCATTTCACCTGGCAAAGAAGCTGAAAGAAGCGGATGCCCCAATTCTTGAACTATGGTTCTAGCAATGTTATTATCTGGCACACGTAAACCAATGGTGTTTTTTTTGCTATTCAATATTTTAGGTACTTCTTTACTTGCTGGTAAAATAAAAGTGTATGGGCCAGGCAAATAAATTTTTAACATACGATACAGTGGAGTATCAATGCTTTTGGTGTATTTACTTAAATCGCTTAAATCGTTACAAATAAAACTTAGTTGAGCTTTTTGTGGATCTATATTTTTTATTTGTGCAATTTTTTCAATGGCTTTATGATTGAAAATATTACAACCTAAACCATAAATGGTATCAGTTGGATAAATTATAACGCCCCCACTTAATAAACATTCAATAACTGTTCTAACGTTTCTTGGGTTGGGATTATCTGGATGTATGTGCAATAACATGTTGCAAATTTACCAAACATTTTTTTGTAAATAAAAAAGCCAACTATTGCATTAATAGTTGGCTTTTAAAAAATGTAATTTTATTGTTTAGATAGCTTAAAATATTGCTGCTCGTTATGGCTAATTATTTTTACAATATACATACCATTGGTTAAATATTGAATGGGTATTTGTACTGTTGAATTTGTTACAATATAACTAGCTATTTGTTTGCCACTTAAGCTAATAATTTGAACAGTAGTTGGATTAATAATACTTGCTGTTGATTTTATTTGTATGAAATTGCTTGCAGGATTTGGATAAATAATAATTTCATTTTTTGTGCTACCTAATTTTATTTTTTTAGTAGAACAAATAATTGTGGCTTGATTGTTTTTATCTATTTGCTTTAAACGATAATACAATACTTCATTAATTGTAGCAGCAATATCTGTATAACTATATTGGTTATTTGAACTGCCATTTTGATTTGCAGTTACAAATGCAATTGTATTAAAATTAATGCCATTGGTGCTTCTTTCTATTTCAAATCCTTTGTTGTTTATTTCATGTGAAGTATGCCAGTTTAATACAATTGATTTTTGTTTTTCTACAACTGTAAATTGAGTACAATTAACAGGTAAAGCATTACTTGTATTTAATACTGTATTGCCTCCATGTATATATGCAGATGAGAAAGAAGGAAACTCAAACACTAAATAATAATTTGTATCAATATTTCCCCAGGCAACTGGACTTAATAAAGCACCATTGTTACCACTAAGTATATTGGTACAATTGTTACTAGAAAACTTACTTAGTTTTAAATTAGAAACTGCATTTGCGTCATTATTATCACCATCATTAGCAGCAACAAATTTTACCCATTCTGTTTTCGTAAAATAAATGGCTACCTTAATGGGATTTGTTGGTTGTGTTTGAGGAACAATGGTAAAATTTCTATCCATGTATTCAACACCATTGGCATCTGTTCTTATTGGTGAATTGTTATTGGCAATAAAAACATCACTATTCACATTTCCCATTATTTCAGAATCGAAAATTGAATACACTAAACTTCCGTTTTTAGTTACTGTTAACCAATTTTGAGAGCCAGAAGAAACCAGCACTGTATTGCTTTGACAAGTACCTAAATTACCACTAAAAACGTTGGTAGTTGGTAATCCACCACTTACACTAATTGTAAATTGTGCAGTACTACCCAATGCAGGATTAAACCCAGCATTCATATCCCAAACCCTTATGTAGTATGTGTTTCCAATTGTAGCTACTAAACTATTACCAAAGCAACTAGCACTCGTTAAGTTACTATTCAATATTTCATAATTTAAAGATCCGCCAACGTTTGTAAGCAATACATTTACTTCGGTACTTTTTGCAATAAATTTATACCAAACATCATTGTCGGTATTGCCAAAACAATTAACAGAAGTGCCAGTTGATCCTTCAATATTTCCAATGCTTGATATTGGTACTATATTGTGATTTATTGTAATTGCATTTATTGGCTCATCGTTCAATGGAGTATATAATTTACGTATAGAAATATCAAAATTTGCACCTTCTACATTGTTAAAACTTGTGGTGTACATTCTTACATAATATGTTACGCCAATGCTTGTGTTGATTGATTGTCCACTGCTAATATATTCCTTACATGTAACAGAGTTTAAGTTATTGCAGCTACCACTAAATACTTGCATATTAATGGTGTTGTTGCTTATAAATGGGTAAGAAATATTTTGAATATCTATAACTGTTTTGGTAGTTGTAGCAGTAAACTTATACCATACGTCTTGCACATTTACATCTGTTGGATTAAAGCAAGTGCCTGTATCTCTTAATGCACCAATTGTTGTTCCACTTGTCCAAGTATTTGTGTTATTATTCGATTGAATTAAAGTAGTTGAGTTTACACACACATCATTTGAAGGAACTATTGGTGGTGTTGCTATACACAAAGCAAAAGTATCAGGAGAAATGCTTTGATAAACTCTTATATAATATTGTTGACCAACCACTAAGGACGTGCTGTTAATACTTTGGTAGCCACAACGAATAGAAATTAAATTGGTGCAAGACCCACTAAATAATTGTACATAATGATCGTTAGAAACACCAATGTTATAGCTAGTATTTGTAGCTGTAAATTTATACCAAACATCATAAACTGGAGCTACACCTGTACCACTGCAACGAGGCATACTTTCTGTTGCTGCAACAGTAGTTCCATTAGTTGTTTGTAAGCAATTAAAGTTTGTTGTTGTTGCAGTTATTGCATTAGAGCAATCGTTGTTGCTTGGTGGAGGTACATTGCTTACACAAACTTTAAATAAAACTCTACTGTTAGCATTGGCAGTATAAACTCTAAAATAATAAGTTGAACCTGACGTAAGTTCATTAACATCTAAAATATCCATGTTAATATTACAACCACTTTTTTCAATTAATCCAGTACAGCTTCCTTCGTAAACATCAATCACCATATTGGTAGATGTACCAACTACAGCTACAATATCGGACAACTGAATTCTATGTTGTGGTGCAGTTGCAGTAAACCTAAACCATACATCATCATCATTAAAAGTGCCATTACATGCAGTTTGTAAAGATGCAGTTGCACCAAATGTGCTTGCTTGTAAAGGATTGCTGCAAGTAGTTGTTGTAGTTAATTGTATTGCGGTATTGCAATTGTCGTTGGTGGCTTCTAAAGGCACAGTTAATACAGCAATATTGTAGCTAGTTCTGTTTTCTGGTAAATTGTTGTAAGCATAAATTCTATAAACTTCGCCAATGATAAGGTTGTTTAAAAGAACACTATCCGTTTCTCCACAAGCAATATTTACTTTTGACCCTGTTCCACAAATAGTTTGAGTAAATACTTTTGTTTCTAGGCCATTGTCGTTCCCAAAAGTACTTTGTTTGTTAAAGTATTTAATGATGTGTTTTGTAGCCGTAGCAGTAAAATTATAGTATAATCCATAAGCATCAGTGCTATATAGATTGGCTGTGTTTTGTGGGTTACATTGTTGTTCTTCTAAACTTGATGCAATGTTGTTAGATGCTATTGAATTGGTTGTAGTTAACCCTGTGTTTACTGTTAATGTTGTACTGTTGACGCAAGTGTATGGTTCTACTGGAGCTACAAATGCACAAACTGTTACTGTGCCATTTTGTTTAGCAATAGAATTACCAGTCCAAATTCTTACATAAATTTTTTCTCCATTGGCTACATTGTCTATTCTTTGTAAACGTCTGTTTCCACCATCTGTATCAAATCCAACACTACTACAAATTAATGAACTGCCTAAGTTAGTACAGTTGGTAGATGTTTTATAAATTTCATATCTATATTCTTCTGCAGTTCCTGTACCCAACTGTATTACAATTGATTTTGTAGAGCCTGTATTGTTGGTTGTAGTAAACCAAATATCTCTACCATTGTATGGTGCAATACATGATGCTTCTTGCACAGCTGTAGATTTTGTTGCAGTAGTAGTAAACCCAGTTGTTGTATTGCTACAACTATTGTTGCCAAGTGCTACAATATATGCACCAGTACAATCATCATTTTGTAATGGAGTAATTTGACAATTTGTTGTTGCATTTAAAACAAGATTACAATCTGTATTGTTTGCATTTACAATAGTTACTTGCAAGCTGCCTGTACTATTTGAAATTGGACCAATTACATAACTTCCAATTGTTGAAATATTTGAAATAACTGGTTGCCCTAAATTATTGGTAATATTAATTGTTGGCGATGAACCCATTTGAGTAATTGTTACAATTGCTTCATATTTTGTTGCATCTATACAACGTGTAGTTATAGTTGCAACAGGATTGTTACAAGTAACTGTGTTGCCAAATACACATACATCAAAAGTTGCTAATGGGTTTAGTGGATCATAACTATTGGGACCATAAATTCTTAGATAATAAGTTTGCCCTATTTGTAAATTGGTTAGTTGATGAATGCCATTGGTAGCATTAGTAGTAAGCAAACAAGTAACAGGCGTAAGAGCATTGCAGTTTGTACCAGTTAATAATTCTGCATCTTTTCCATCGGTTGAAATAGAATGTTTGGTACTTGTTGCAACAAATTTGTACCAAACATCAACTAGGCTTGCATTGTTGTTGCAGGAGTTGTTAGATGAGTTGCTTGAAAAAGATAACCTTGCTTTTGAAGGCGAAGTACATGTTGTAGCGTTTTGTGGTGTTAACGTAAGTGCATCATCACAAAAATCGTTACTTGGTTTTGCACTATACATTTGGGGATTG
This sequence comes from Chitinophagaceae bacterium, assembly GCA_018061385.1. Lineage (GTDB taxonomy): Bacteria > Bacteroidota > Bacteroidia > Chitinophagales > Chitinophagaceae > UBA1930. The sequence goes on from JAGOUF010000014.1 coordinate 10,790, forward strand.
AATTTTACCCAATTGTAAATACCTGTATAACCACTTGTACTTCCATTTCTTGGATAATCAACACCACAATCTGTACTAAAAACAATATTATAAGTTGTGCCAACAGATAAACCACCAATCAACCATTCTTCTTGATTGTTGCCACTAATACTATTGGGCGAAAAATATTTTTTTGTAATTAGTTGATTTGAAACACAGCCAGTAGTATAAACCATTGCAAATACACCATCTGCTTTTAATGAGCCAGATCTGTTGAGTACTTCAAAGTTTTGCAACTTTAAAATCATATTCTCGTTGGTAGCAACAAAAGTTCTATACACATCGTGAGTGCCTTCAATTTTATCAGTAAAAAATGGTGAAAATGGATCTGAATTAAATGGGAAGGTTGTAGTTGATGATACAGTTGTTTGTCCTTCAAAACTTACAAAACCACCACTATTTAATCCTACAGTGGTATTGCAAGATCCTAAATTAATTGGTGTTGGAGCATTGCAAGTAATACAAGTAATTCTTATGATTGGGTCTGTTGTAATTCCTGTGTAAGCTGCACATAGATTGTTACTAATTAATATTTTATAAATACCGGTAGCTGTTGCATTAAAATTGAATCCTGCTGTTGCAATGTCTCCATAATTTGTGTACACATAAACTCCTCCTGTTGTAGGCGTAAACACTGTTGCATAAGTGCCAGCACTACCACCAGAAATATTATAAGTATTGCCCGAGGTAAGTTGAATTTCAAAATATTCTCCTTTGTCTATACCACTTGCATCGGCAGAATAAAAAATTGACTGATCTGGTATTTGAGTATAAATTCCAGAAAATTTAGGACCACTAAAGCTACCTGAATGTAATTTGTTTAGATCGTTTACTGTGCATTGAGCTTTTAATAAATTACTAGAGTTTATTAAAAGCAAGACTAATAAATAGGTGTAAATTTTTTTCATATCAAAGCAATTCTTTAAGTATTTAATGGAATAAAATGACTATTAACTTTTAAGTAAGCATATAGCTATATGCTTACTTAAAAGTTAAATAATGTTTATTTGAGAAATTATAGTTTAATAAACTCAACTCTTCGGTTATTGGCTTTGCCAATTGGTGTATTCGATGTGTCAATTGGTTCAGCTCCACCTTTTCCATCTGTTGATAATTGATTTGCGTCAATACCAAACTCAGTTGCCAAAGTTTGCTTTACAGCAATTGCTCTTTCTTTGGATAAAGCTAAATTGGCACTGGCATCTCCATCGTTACTTGTATGACCAATGATTTTAATTTTTGCAGTAGGATTTTCTTTTAGTGCAGTAGCTATTTCTTTTAAAATTCCATAGCTCTCTGGTTTTACATTGGCTTTTTGAAATTCAAACAATATACCTGTGGTTACAAATTTACCTTCAGTAAATAATTTACTTCTTGTATCTGGTTTTCCAATTGCATACTTAACGTTGGTAAATACTACTTGACAATCTTCAAAAAATCTACGGAAAAATGAAAAACTATAGGGCTCTTTTTCAATAAAAAATCTTGGAATATCAATAATTTTTGATTCGTTCATATAAACCCTTATTCTTCCTTTTTGTCTCCAAATTGATATATGCACAAAGCGTTCACCATTCTCATCCCATTGAGGCATTGCAACATCGTTTTCAATAACATTGTCGCTATTTAACGCATCTATTTTTATACTGGCTAATGCAGCACCTGGGTGTAAGTATAAATAAGAACCTTTGGCAAAAAGAATTTCCATCAGTTTATCTTTATCTGTATTAAAGTTTATGCCAAATCCACTATAATTATTTCCTGGGTTTCCTATTAGTCCAGCATCAAATTCAAGCGTAAAGTTTTCGTCTAAAGTTTTAAAATATTCTGGTATAAAACTTCCATTTTTTGCTAAGTTTAGCCATTTACCTTCCTTTCCATCAACGGTTACTATTTCTCCACTTGCATTACTATTCCACTCTGCAGGAAAATCGCCAATATTTAATCTCTCAAAATCTTCTGATACAATAATTTTTTCGCCAGCAATGAAATCAAATTTGCTATAAACAGCTAAGCTTTTAGCAGTTTTTTGTGTAGTGGTATCTGAATTTTTTTTTGCAGTTGCATCTTTTTTTTCATCAACTGTTTCTTCTCCATCCTTAGCTTCTTCTTTTTTTGTTTCTTTCTTTTTTTTCTTTTTGAAGAGGCTTTTAATGCCGTTTTCTATACCATCTAAACCTTTGTCAATGGTTTCATCTGTTTTATTTTCTACCCTAGATTTTGTTTTGTCTTTTGCTTTTTCTTTAACCTTATCACCAACAGATTGGCTTAAAGCAAAATGAATACTTGAAATACATACTAAAACCAACAGCATTAACTTTTTCATACACTAATTATTTGATTTTTCAACTCCCAATATTGGTTAGTGTATTAAATGAAAAAAGGTAAACAAAATATTTTTAGTTTTTTAAGTTTACTTTTATTTGAAAATAATACCAACAAATAATTGAGCCTTGAGTACAATAGAAAAATCGAACGAACTTCAAGACAAGGAAATACAAGCATTGTACGATAAATATAGAAAGCCATTTATTGCTTTTTCTGCCAAGTATGCAATTGAATACAATGATGCAATTGATATTTATCAAGATGCAATTGTTGCCGTGATTGAACAAAAGCAAAAAGGAAAACTAGAGTTAATTAGTAGCAGTTTATCTACCTATTTATTTGCAATTGGCAAGTTTATGATTTTTAAAAAAAGTAAGAAAAGATTGCCAATAGATGAATTGAATGAGGAACAATATTTACTACAAGATTGGGAAAAATACGATGCTGAAAAAGATGAATTTGAAATAAAGCAACTGCAAAAAGGATTGAATCAATTGGGGGAACAATGCAAAAAAATATTAGACTTATTTTATTATCAGTCAAAAAATTTAGCAGCAATTTGCAAGCTGTTAAACTATGAAAATACAGATGTTGTAAAAAGTCAAAAATCTCGTTGCTTAAAACAATTAAAGCAAATTATTAA
>JAGOUF010000338.1 GCA_018061385.1 Chitinophagaceae bacterium
CAAAATATCAACAAAACCTGTACTAAATGCACTAAAGTGGTAAGTGTTTTTAATATGTTTGTTTAATGATGCACTATTAAACTGTGTTAAAACAAACATTCTATTAATATTGCTATTAATGCAGTTGCTAATAGGAATATCCACCAATCGATACTTTCCAGCAATAGGAACAGCAGGTTTACTACGAGACGATGTTAATGGAGATAAACGAGTGCCAGCTCCACCTCCTAGAATAACGGCTACAACTTTTTTTCCAATTTCTTTTGACATATCGCTAAACAATTATGGGTTAAGAAGCATTTATTGTGGCACTGAAATTAGTTAATAATTTATTGGTTTACAGAAAAAAGGGAAATATTTTTTTGAAAAAAAAACTGTACAAAATATTGAGGTGAAAATTTGAATGAATAGTAGCTCATTTTAGCTGAATTTTTATTCGTTGCTCATAATTTTTACAGTTAATTCTTTCATTAAACCTGCATCGCTAGTACCACCATCTTGTACTCCCAAACTTCGTAAATTATAATGATGTAGTAGTAATAGAATTTTTTCTACACCTTGAAATGTATAATTGCGGCTTGCTTGAATATAATCTTTCACAAAAAAAGGAGAAATGCCTACTTGTGCTGCAACTGCTTTATCATCGGTTGAGGCAACGCCAAAAATTGTGTAAACTTTACTAAAGAAACTATATAAAGAAGGTAGAATTAATTGAATGGGTCCAGCCTTCGGATTCTTTTCAAAGTAATTTACAATTCTAATGGCTTTGGCAAAATCTTTTTTTCCAAATGCAGCTTGTAATTCAAAAACATTAAACTCTTTACTAATGCCTATATAATTTTCTATATCATCTTCAGTAATAGATTTTCTTGCACCAAGATTTACAGCCAACTTTTCAATTTCGTTTTCTAATCTACTTAAATCGTTCCCTACATGATCTACCAAAAGGTTGAGGGCTTTTTGATTAATACTTAAACCATGATTGGCAACCATTGTATTGGTCCAATTGGGCAATTCGGTTTCATATAATTTTTTAGTAGTAAAAAGTTCACCTTTCGTTTTTAATAATTTAGCAAACTTGGTTCTAGCATCAACTTTTTTATCTTTATAACTAACTACAAACACAGTTGACGCAAGTGGATTGTCTACATAACCTTCTAACTTGTCTAAATCTTTCATTTGTTGTGCTTCTTTTAGCAACACAACTTGCCTTTCTGCAAACATGGGATATCTTCTACAAGCATTTATAACATCTGCCCAATTTGCATCTTTCCCATAAAAAACAGTTAAGTTAAAACTTGCTTCACTTTCAGATAAAATTTTATGTTCGGCATACTCCACAATTTTATCAATAAAATAAGGCTCCTCTCCCTCTAACCAATAGAGGGATTTGAAATTTCCTTTTTTCCAATCTGCAATAATTTTTTCTGCCGACATGCAACAAAAATAAGTTGCAACTACACTGTAAACTGTAAAGTAAATTAAATGTTGAAAACTCTATGTGTATTGTATTTATACTTACTCTACTATAATTACTCTATCGTTGGTAAGCAAAGGCAAATCTTTGTATCGTAAAACAATGTTTGCACAAACCACAACATCTCTTTGGCAATAATCAACTATACGTTTTAAATTATTTTCTACATAATACACTTCTTGTACTTTACTTCCATCAATATCTACTTTACTAGTTGGTATTTGTAAAACATTGGCTAAAAGATGTAGAGAAATATAGTTTTTATTATCGCCAAACTTCCACCAGCTTAATGTATCAAACATTTTAACCTCCCAAGGTTTTCGATCATGTAACCATAAATATTCAGGCATTGGTAGCCTATTGATCATTATTCTTCTACATATATAAGGCAAATCAAACTCCTTAATATTGTGTCCTCCAAATTGAAAACTTTTATTGTGTTTGTACATTTTAGCACACAACTCTATAAAATCAAGCAACAACTTTCGTTCATCATCATTGTAAATACTTTTTACTTTAATGCTCGGATTGCGATCTTCATCTTCAAAAAAGTAAGCAGTGCTAATGCAAATAATTTTTCCAAACTCTGCTAAAATACCAGCTTTCATTTTCCAGCTTTGTGCTGGAGTTGTATTTTCTGGCACGGTTTTAGAAACTTTATCCCACCAAAGAACTTGCCATTCAGTTGATAAATCTGAATAGTTTTCAACCATTGGAACAGTTTCAATATCCATCAATAATAAATCCTTAAGCATATTGTATTATTTAATAGTATAGTGATGAAGAATCAAGTATTGCCAGTTAAACATAAAAGTAGCTTAAAAAAATTACTCATTTTATTTTTAATAGTAACAATTATTATAATGTGGTTTATTATTATATACTACAACCAAACCTCATAAATCAAAATGTGCATAACCATTTGAAAAAATTTTACATTTTTACAACAGTTGTTTATATTGAATCTACACTTACTTTTAATCTAAATTAAAAAAATGTTATGAGTTACACACAGTATCCATCGGCAAATTCTTCCAACGAAAATCAACCAACACCCAACAGCGAACCTAAAAAAAACAATAAAAATACTTTAATTTTTGCAGTATTAATTGCTGCTTTAATTGGTACTTGGGGGTATATTATTTACGATAAAAGTAAAGTAAAAGAAGAAAAAATTCAATATGTAGATAGAATTACTAGAGATTCTATTGATAGATCGATGCTACAAAATCAATTTGATTTATTGAGTGGAAAAGCTGATTCAATTACTATTAACAACCAGCAATTACAAGGTGCTTTAGCCGAAAAAAATAGTGAAATTCAAAAGCTTAGAAATTCTATAGCTAGTACTTTAAAAAAGAAAAATATTTCTGCAGCAGAATTGGCCGAAGCTCAAAAACAAATTGCCGAGTTGCAAAGTAAAATTGAAGCATTGTATGCAGAAATTGAACGATTACAAGCAGAAAACAAACAACTTACTGCAAGCAACGATCAATTAAATACAGAGAAAAAACAATTAACCGAAGAAAAAGGTACGTTAGAAACCGACTTAACTAAAACAAAAGCAGAAAAAGCTAGAGTTGAAGATTTAGCTTCTACTTTGCATTGTTCTAACATAAATATTATTGCCATTGATTTAAAAGGCAGTAAAGAAAAAGAAACCACTAAGGCAAAAAAAGTGGATTACTTTAAAGTAAGTTTTGATATTGATGAAAATCGTGTAACACCGAGTGGAAACAAAGCATTAATGGTTTGTATTTATCATCCTGATGGGTCAATTTCTGTATCTGCTGGTTCATTTACAGATAGAAATGGTAAAACAATTCAATACACAAATAAAGTAGATATCAACTACGAGCAAGGCAAAAAACAAGCTGTTAGTTTTCAGTGGAATCCTGGCAATAAATTTGAGACTGGCGAATACAGAGTTGAAATTTATAACAATGGATTTAAAATTGGAGAAGGCAAAAAAAGTTTATCTAAATCTACTTTCTTAGGTTTATAAAATATACAACTGCAAAACAAAACCGTTTTGAAAATATTCAGAACGGTTTTGTTTTTTTAGATACTTTTAGATTAATTATTAAAACAGTATGCAACAAAAATCTATTTTTTCAGATTGGGGGTTCTGGCTTCTACTACTGTTTAATGC
>JAGOUF010000339.1 GCA_018061385.1 Chitinophagaceae bacterium
GAAGGATTGTATCTACTAGCTTTTGCAGTTTGTTTACCTGCTAAACCTTCGTTAACCCAAGCAAAAAAAGGATTGCCCCAAAGCACACTACGAAAACGCATATTGGTTTTAAACAATTCTCTCATTTCTCCTTTAAATGGTGCTTCATGTGCAAAAACAGCATCTCTATATTCCACTTTATTTTTTATTAAACCACTATCTAAAGGAATGCACCAAATTAAGGTACAAGATTCATCATCTTTCCATTGAAAAGCTCTAGGAATATTTTGTACATTGTCATTGCCCGATGGTCTAGTTTCTGCACTTGGTAAATTGGCAATAGATTTAATGAGTTTGCCATTTATATCGGTAACCAAAACTTCACTTGGAAAACCGCCAGCAGGCACTAAGTAAGAAAACGGTTTTTGCAATGTTTTAATCAATAAAAATCTATAATCTGGCGAAGGTTCATGCGAATCATACATGGCTGGTTTACCAATATTGGTTTCTATACCTGATTTATTAATTACCAATTGTACAGTTGCCATAAATTCAAACAGTTGCTCATCGTAAGGTGTTTTAATTAAATCTTGATACGTTCTTCCTGGAGCAGCTTTACCAATGTTTTCTTGAACAGTTGGACCTTTAGGAGTAATTGGTTTTTTAGGAGCTGCACTAGCAGGTTTTACAGCTACTTTATATAATAAAGAATGATCGTTCACCCAAGTTACATCAGCACCCAACACAACATTCAATGCTTGCTTGTTCATTTTTGTAGCCAATTTTGTAGCTACATCAATTACATAAACATCTACACGATTGGCAGTTGTATTGGTAAAAACAATTTTCTTTTCGTTAGGGCTCCAACGTACATTGCTTGCCAACATATTTACAGGCAAACCACTGATTTTGAATTCTTTGTTTTGTTTAATGTTTTTTAAAATAAAGTTGTTGATATACGTTTGTCGGCTAGGAGAGTAATTGTTCGGGTTTAAACGTAAACCTGCAATTCTAATTTCTGGTTGTCCCAATTCTTCAACAGTTGGGTACGAGTTTCTTTCACTCAGTAACATCCATTCACCTTTACTATCAATACTAACAGAAGGTGTAGGTTTTGCCAACAATAAATCAGCAATTTCTTTGGGTGGCATTTGATAGTTTACTGCATCTTGGGCAAAGCTAATTACTGCAAAAAATAGGCTCACCAATAACAAATGGCATTTTTTTATTCGTATCATTTTTTAATATTTTAAATAATGGGTGAAGATAAGCAATGAGAATAATTTTTCATTTCCATTAATGTATTAGAATTTTATATTTTTAATTGAATTAAATTTGAGGAAACTAGAGAACAATGTTTAGAATTTTACTTTTTTCTATTATATCACTCGTATTCAGCATTACTAAAACAGCAGCCCAAATAGATACAACCAATCAAGGTAAAGAGTTTTGGGTAGGGTATGGTCATCATCAACTTATGGAAACTGGTACAAATGATATGTATATGATTCTTTATTTATGTACCAGTTCACAAGCAGCACAAGTAAAAGTTAGTATTTATGGTATAGGTAACCCTATAGTACCAGTTACAACTTGGGAGCGTACTTATACCATTGCTCCATATACTGTAATTTCTACAGGTACAACACCTTCAGATGGTTTAGTAATTACTGGTGCTGGCTCTTTTGGTCCAATGCCAAAATCTGGAGGATTTGATTGTCGATTATATAGTGGCCCTCCTACTCCACCAATAGGAGGTGGATCATCAAGTGTTGGTTTTTTTACAAAAAAAGGAATATTAATTACAAGTGATGTGCCAATTGTAGCTTATGCTCATATTTATGCAAGTGCATCATCTGGTGCAACAATGTTGTTACCCACCGAGGCTTGGGGCAATGCTTATGTATCAATCAACAGCAAACAAAACTACGATTCAAACTCCTTTAATTGGTTGTATATAATTGCAAAAGAAAATAATACTGTATTACAAATTACACCAACCGTTTTAACAAGAATGCAAAATCTGTCGGGACAGTTACCTTGGGTTACAAAAACCATACTTTTAAATAAGGGTGAAATTTATCAATTACTTGGTGCAAATGATGGTGCAAATGCAGACGGTGTTGGAGGTACTTCAGTAACAGGAAAAGAACTTACTGGTACAAAAATTATATCTGTTGCCAATAGTAATGGTATTACACATCCAATTGCTGTTTTTTCGGGTAGTAGTAGAACATTAAACTCTGCAAACTGTGGTACTGGTGGTGGCGATAATGATATACAACAAATGTTTCCAGTAAATATGTGGGGCAAAAAATACTTAACAACACCTTTTTCAACTTCGACAAATGATACAAGTTTTGGTACTAGCGTTTATAAAATTATTGTATCAGACCCTACAACAATTGTTACTGTAAATGGAACTGTTTTAACTGGCATGCAAGCAGGAAATGTTTATAAATATGAAAGCAATACTCCCGATTTTATTGAAGCAAATAAACCAATTTCTGTTGCTCAATTAATGGTTGGTGGAAGTTGTATGCCAGCTTTAGGCGATCCAGATATTGTGCCTTTAACACCATTGGAACAAGGCATAAAAAGTTCAATTTCTTACAGAACATCAATTTCCAACATTACAGTATCTTACCTTTCGTTAGTAGTACCTACAATAGCTTTACCTTCTTTATTAATTGATAATTCTAATAGCTTTTATTATGTGGGCAACCATCCAAATAAATCCAATTATTCAATTGTAATAAAAAGATGGACTGGTACAAGTGGTGTAAATGGAACAAACAAAGGTCAAATAGTAGTTTCTTGCGATTCTGCTTTTACAGGAATTACTTATGGTTTAGGTTCTGTAGAAAGTTATTTGTACAATCTTGGCGGAAGTTTTAAAGTAATTAATCAGCAAGTCTTAGATATTACAAACACTGCTTTGCCTAGCACAATTGCACAATTTACTGCCACACCAAAAAACAATAATGTATTGCCAAATTGGAGTACAATTAATGAAGTAAATGTTGCTAACTACAGCCTAGAAAAATCATTTAACGGAAACGATTTTAGTTTTTTATCATCAAACATTGCCCTCAATTTACCAGTTTCAAAATATGAGTTTGTTGATTATGCTATACCAAATAAAGCTATTTATTATCGTCTAAAAATAGTTGACAATGATGGTAAATTTTCTTATTCAAAAACGTTATTGGTAAAGCCAAACAATAAGCAGCTTTTACAAGTTACTGCTAGTCCAAACCCTTTTAAAAATGAACTAAAAATTACAATTCAATCAGAAAAAATAACTGATGCTTTTATTCAACTTAAAGACCTTTCTGGTAAAACAATCTTTAGCCAACAAACAGTTCTTAAGCAAGGTACAAATATTGTTAATTGGTCTCACTTAGCAGAGCTTCAAAAAGGAGTTTATGTTTTAATCATTCAAGCAAGCAACGAAGTACAAACCTTTAAAATAGTAAAATAAAAATGCCAACACTTTTCGAATTCAAAGCACATTGCAACAATATTCAATTGGCAGAAGAAAAATTACAAACTTTAAACCCAATTTTTATTGGCGAAGACCATCAAATAGATACTTATTTTAATGTTGAAACAGGAAGATTAAAACTAAGAGAAGGCA
>JAGOUF010000015.1 GCA_018061385.1 Chitinophagaceae bacterium
TGGGAGTGATGTTAATAGAAAAAAAACCAGAATCGTTGGAAATGCCCCCTTTTTGTTTGCCAATAATTTCTATTGAAACACCTACCAATGGTTGATTGTTTTCATCGATTACTTTACCAGTTAAGGTTGCAGTTTTTTGAGCAAAAGCTTGTGGCAGAAAAAAAATTAATGTAATAAATATATATACAAAACGCACCATTCTAATACTTTTTATAAGGGCATGAAGATAAACATACAGCTGCTAAATTGTGCTGTATATTAAAAAATTATGACTTTGATAGCTGTTAATGTATTTTTTGTTTACTTTGTAACAATTTAAAATAATTAATTATGAAAAAATTTTTTACACTTTTCTTAGCAATTTTATCATTTTCTATTGCTTATTCTCAATCAGTTGAAAATTTTAGTTATACTTCTACCGGTGTACCTGCTGACGATTCTATAACAAATACTTCTCTTGGTGGTAATATTTGGAAAAGACATAGTGGAACAGGAACACCTATTATGTGGTCATCAACAGGTTTAACATATACAGGTTATGCAGGAAGTAATGTTGGGGGTTCAATTTCTTTTGCAAATGGTTCTGGCTCAAGAGAAGATATAAACATGCCAACTTACGATAGTGTTAAAACTGGGAGCGTTTATGTTTCTTTTTTATTAAATGTTACTGCTAGTGGAGGTACAACTGGCGATTATAATATTCATCTTCTACCTTCTAATGGTACCTCTGTTGGTACAGATTTTAAAGTAAGAACTTATATAAAAGATGGAAGTGCTGCAAGCACTTTTAAGTTAGGAGTTTCAAAAGGTGGTGCTGCAGCAACAGCAGTATTTGCAAGCAGCGATTATGCATATAACCAAACTTATTTGGTTGTGTTGAAATACACTTTTAATAGTGTTGCAAACAATGATGATGCTGTTAGTGCTTACATATTTTCTTCTGGAGTGCCTGCTGCTGAACCTGGTACTGCTGATATAGTTACAACAGATGTAAGTAATGACCTTTCAAAAGTTTATGGCTTTGCTGTTAGACAAGGTACTGCAGGTACAGCTTCTGCAATCATTGATGGTATTAGAATTGCTGATGGTTGGTACAATGCACCTTTACCAGTTGCTCTTACTTCATTCAATGCTTCTCTTATCAACAATCAAGCTTCTTTGGTATGGAACACAGCAAATGAAATAAATGTAAATGGGTTTACTATTGAGAAAAGTAACAATGGTAAAGATTTTGAAACAATTGGTTTTATAGCTGCAAAAAATGCAAGCTCTGCAACTTATTCTTACAACAATGTGTTAGCAGCTGGTGTAAATTATTATCGTTTAAAAATTACCGATAAAGATGGTAGTTTTAAATACAGCTCAATTGTTGCTGTAAACAGCAAGGCTTCTACTAAGTTAGAAGTGTTTCCAAACCCAGTAATAAATACAGCAACTTTAACACATGAAATTGCAACTACAAAAGCAACTATTAAAGTAGTAACTGTAGATGGTAAAAATGTGTACACTCAAAATTTACAATTTGGTGCAACTCAAACTAGCTTTGACGTAAGTAAATTATTGAAGGGCAATTACTTAATTGTTTTTGAAAATGGAACAACTAGAACTTCTTTACAATTTGTAAAACAATAACTGTAAAAGTTTTTAATACTTATAAAAAAATCCTGCTATTTAGCAGGATTTTTTTGTGTAATTCTTTTTTTAAATAAGTATTATAAGCTTTTTAAAAGTGCAATTGTTTCTGTAGGATTTGCAGATTTAAACACCGTATTTCCAGCTACTAAAACATCGGCTCCTGCTTGTAAAATCGTAGTTGCATTGTCTAAGGTTACGCCACCATCAATTTCAATATGTGTTTGCAAACCTTTTGCATTACACATTGCTCTTAGTTGTTTAATTTTTTCAATGGTTTGAGGTATAAATTTTTGCCCACCAAAACCAGGGTTCACACTCATTAAACAAACCAGGTCAACATCTTGAATAACATCAACCAAAGATGCAATTGGCGTATGTGGGTTTACAGCAATTCCTGCTTTCATGCCCAAGCTTTTTATTTGTTGAATATTTCTGTGTAAATGTGTACAAGTTTCAATGTGTACAGTTAAAATATCGGCTCCTGCATTTTTAAAATGTTCAGCATATTTCTCAGGTTCTTCAATCATTAAATGTACGTCGCAAATTTTGTGTGTTGCTTTTCTTATAAACTCAATAATCATTGGGCCAAATGAAATATTGGGTACAAATCTTCCATCCATAACATCTAGGTGAAACCAATCGGCTTGGCTTTCATTTAGCATGGTGCAATCGGCTTGTAAATTAATAAAATTGGCACTTAAAAGCGATGGGGCAATGATGGGCATTTTGTTTGAGGTTTAAGTTTTTTAGTGATAAGTTAAAGCTAATAAGTTTCTAAATTTAGAAGCTGTATAAAAATAATTGATGCTTTTGAAATTCTTTTTTCTAATGATTACCTTTTATTGGAAATTGATAAATCGCTTCTTATTTTTTAACTTTTTAATTTTGAACTTTTAATCTTTTTATTGCAAGTTCAGCTTCGGTTAAATTTTTATCTAAGGTTAACGCTTTTTCATAATTTACCAATGCATCTTTTTTGTTGTTCATGGCTTCGTAACATTTAGCTTGCCAATAATAAGCATCGGCATAAGCATTACTAACTGTTGCAGCCAACGTAAAAATTTCTAAGGCTTCTTTAAATTGTTTTTTATCGTAATAAATAAATCCTTTTTCTAAATAAGCAACCATGTAAGTATAGCTGTTAACAATACATTCATCAAATAAGTCGAGGGCTTTGTTTGTGTTGCCTATTCTTGCAAAATAAATACCTTCAATAAATTTACAATCGGCAGTATATTTTTTATCGGCACTTAAAGCATTTACCGAATTGCAAAGTAAAATTGCAGAATCGTTTTTAGTTTCTGCATATAAGTTTGCTAATGTTAACATAGCTTCTGGGGCTGCATAAACTCTAATGGCTCTTTTGTACGAAAGTATTGCCCCTATTGTATCTTTTGCATTTTCTTGTAAATGTGCTTTGGCATTCCAAAAGCCAAAATTTAAACTATCGGTTTTAATTAAATTGTTTACCTGCTCTATGGCTTCTTTGTAAAGTCCTGCACTATCCAATGCATTCACCAATTTAATAGCTAGGTTTATACTATCAGGGTATTTTTGTGTAAGTTGAATAAGTTCATTGATATGTGTTGGATAGCCCGTTTCAACGTTGTCCTTTATAGATTCTTTGCAACTACAAAAAACTAAACAGCATATAAAACCAATTGAAATAAAATACTTCATATCGCAAAAATAGTATTGCAAATAGGATCTTTACTTTTTTATGACAGTTTATTGATTTTAGTCTTCAACTTTCACGTTTACTTTGCAGCTATGAAAAAAATATTTTGCATACTTGGCATTGCTTTTTTTACAAATGCAATGGCTCAACAGTCCATTGCAGATTCTACACAATATGCAGGTGAAAAGCATTTTAAAAACATTCAGCAATTAACTTTTGGTGGCGATAATGCCGAAGCTTATTTCAGTTTCGATGGTAAATACATCATCTTCCAAAAAACAAATCCTAAAGAAGGAATTAATTGCGATCAAATGTATATTGGAAAAGTACCTAAAAAAGGACAAAAATTTACCTATAAATTGGTAAGTACAGGCAAAGGAAGAACTACATGTGGGGCATTTTTGAAAGATAAAAAACACATTGTATATGCTTCTACACATTTAGCTAGTGATGATTGTCCACCAATACCAGATAGAGCAAAATACGGTAATAAATATATTTGGCCTATTTACAACAGCTTCGACATTTTTATGGCTGATTTGAATGGCAATATTGTAAAACAACTTACCAAAGAACCTGGGTACGATGCTGAAGCTACTATTTCTCCAGATGGCAAAACAATGGTGTTTACAAGTACAAGAGATGGCGATTTAGATTTATATTTAATGGATTTAAAAACAGAAAAAGTAACTAGAATTACTAGTGAGTTGGGGTATGATGGTGGTGCATGGTTTAGCCCAGATGGTACAAAACTTATTTGGAGAGCTAGCCGTCCACAAACAGAAGCAGATAGAAAAGAGTACAAAGAATTGTTGGCTCAAAATTTAGTTGCACCAACCAATATGGAAGTTTGGATTGCCAATGCCGATGGATCAAATCCAAAAAAAGTTACAGCATTTGGTCAAGCCAATTGGGCACCTACTTATATGCCAGATAGCAAGAGAATAATTTTTGCCAGCAATCATGAATATAAACGAGGGTTTCCTTTCAACTTATATACCATTAACGAAGATGGAAGCAATTTAACCAAAGTAAGTAGAGATAAGGGTTTCGATGCTTTTCCTATGTTTAGTCCCAATGGTAAAAAAATTATTTTCAGCAGCAACAGAAATAATGGTGGAACAAGAGATACCAATGTTTTTATTGCAGATTGGGTAGAGTAATGCCAACTATAAATATATAAAAACCTCAATGCATTTTGTATTGAGGTTTTTTTAGTTATAAGCTTTAGTAACTTTTAAGCTTAGTTTGTATGTAATTGAATTAAACAAATCACTACATTATATGTAAATGCATTTGAATTAAATTAAAAAAGGTAAATCTTTTATTGATTTATCTTCACCATCCCCAAATTTATTTTCTATATGCTTAGGGCTTTTTATTTATTGATAGGGCTTTTCTTTTTTACAAACATATTTGCCCAGTATGAAGATGCTTATAAAATTCCCTATCCAAGAAGATTAAAGGTTCTTGATTCTCTTATTGAAGTTAAAATTATTGGTCTCAGTAATACTGCAATAATAGATCAGGTAAATCTTTTTGAACAAATTGCTAAACATAATAACGACGAGAGAGCTATTGTGTTTTCAAAAATTGTACGTTTCAGCGAAGAAAGAAAGCAAAAGAAAATAACTTCAGACGAGGCCAATGCTACATTTACAAACATTGTTAATGAATGTGATGAATTAGCGTACGCACCTCTAAAAGCATTGGCCTATTTAAGTTTGGGTAACTATTA
Organism: Chitinophagaceae bacterium; assembly: GCA_018061385.1. GTDB lineage: Bacteria > Bacteroidota > Bacteroidia > Chitinophagales > Chitinophagaceae > UBA1930. The sequence continues at coordinate 5,052 of JAGOUF010000015.1, forward strand.
TTATAGTAACCAAGAACAAAAAAGTACAAGTTATTATTACTACCTAAAGTCTTATAAAATTTATTCTACTTTAAGCAATGAAGAATTTGGCTGGAAATCATTATCGGCTCAAATTTTATCGGATTGTTTTTATAAGTTGAATGATTATAAAAGAGCCATTCAATTTGGAATTAGTGCAATAGATTATGGTTTATATGATTATTATAAAATAGGAGTAATAGATATTATTGGCATGTCTTATTTAAAATTAAATAAGCTAGATTCTGCAATAATCTTTTTTACAGAAGGTGTTAATTTATCGGTAGAACTGAATAAGCAAAATATTCATCTTGGGTGGCAAGGAATTTTTGAAGGCAATTTGGGATATTGTTACAAAAAGAAAGGAGAAACTAGCACTGCCATTAATTTACTGCAAAGAGCTATTGATACCACCATTAAATACAAAATTTTAGATAATACTTGTGGCTTTGCTACAGCGTTAGCCGAAATTTATCTTCAATCTAATAACCTTGCTTACGAAAAATATGTTCCAATTGCTATTCAGAATACTTATACATATGGGAGCAATAATGATAAGTACAACCTTTATAGTATGCTTAAAAAATATTATAGACAGAAGGGTGCTTTTGAACAAGCAAGTATGTATGCTGATAGCGTATTAATGTATAAAGATACTTTGGCAGCACTCAATGGTAATTTATCGGTAATTAAGGCGGATTTTGAAATAGAATCTGAATTTAGAACAGCCCAAGAAAGGCTTTTACAAAAAGAGATTAAACAGCAAAATAGTATTAAGTACAGCCTTATTGCATTAATTGTTTTAGTAGCGGTTATTTTTATTTTATTGTTAAATCGTACCAAACTTCAACACGAAGTGGTTCAAAAAAGTATTGAAACAAAACAACTCATCTCACAAAATGAGTTAGCAATTGCCCAAGAGCATTTGAATGGATTAACCAACATGATTGTTGAAAAAAATCATCTTATTGAGCAATTAGAACTTCAAAACAAAAACATTCAAAATATAGAAACTGTTATAGAACTACAAAATTTAACAATATTAACCGACGAACAATGGAATGAGTTTAAGATAACTTTTGAAAAAGTACACCAAGGTTTTTTAAATAATCTTAAAAATAAAATAGCCAATCTTTCTCCTGCCGAAACAAGATTGCTTGCCTTAGCCAAATTAAAACTTACTACAAAAGAAATGGCTGGCTGTTTGGGTGTAACTACACAAGCTGTAAGAACCGCTTGGTATAGACTTAGAACTAAACTAAACCTTTCTAATGATACTAGTTTAGAAGAATTTATAGAAACAATTTAGACTTACCTACCTTTTTAGCAAGAATTCTGCTTGTTGCAACTTATTCATTTTCAATGCATTTATTTAATGTGTTGTTTTTGTGTTGCCATTTTTGGGCTTTGTGTTGTATTTGTATTGTGTTAAATAAAGCAAAGCCTGTTTTAACGTTTTATCATTGTGTTATGCTACAAAGCACATCATTTTATAAGAAATATTTCAATCATTTTGGGATGATGATAATAGTTATTGTTTTAACAATTGCTTTGATTTTATTGGTTATAAAACTCTTCGATAATAAAATTGAGAAAATTAAACAATCGAATAGCAAGCAAATAATTTTCAATACTTCTAAAGATAATTTCTTTAGAATGTTTCAACAAACAAACATCTTTTATCCAAGTTCCAACCATTCATCTTCAATAAAAATAAACCAACTCGATATTTATGAGACAAATTAACCTAAAGTTCAAAAGAGCAATATTTTTATTCATGGTCGCTTTTGCTTCAATTTGTAATTATGCTCATGCACAAGTAGCAACCATTACTTCTTTCAATCCTTTAGCAGCAAGACCTGGAGATGGTTTAACCATAATTGGAACCAACTTTAATACTACAGCTGCTAATAACATCGTTTATTTTGGTACAGTAAGAGCAAGTGTAGCAGCAGCAACAGCTACAAGTTTGGTTGTTAGTGTTCCAGATGGTGCAATTTATGGTCCTATTACTATTCAAAACAGTAGTACTGGTTTATCATCTCGTAGTAGGGCAAGTTTTATCCCTATTTATAGCCCTGCCAAAAATGAGATAACAAACAACGATTTCTCTTCAAATCTAGATATTACAACAGGTAGTGGACCTAATGCTGTAGCTATTGGAGATTTAGATGGCGATGGAAAGTTAGATGTAGTTGTTGCCAATCAAGGTTCAAATACCATTTCAGTTTATCGTAATACATCTACAAGTGGTACATTAAACAGTACTAGTTTTTCATCTAAGGTAGATTTTACAACAGCCACAAACCCATTATCAGTAGCCATTGGAGATTTAGATCAAGATGGCAAACAAGATATAGTAGTTGCTAACGTTAGTTCAAACTCTATTTCTGTTTTTCGTAATACTTCTACAAGTGGTAGTATAACGAGTGGTAGTTTTGCTGCTAAAGTAGATTTTACAACAGGTTTAAACCCATTTTCGGTTGCAATTGGCGATTTGGATGGTGATGGAAAATTTGATATAGCTGTTACAAACTCTAATGCTGGCAATGTTTCGGTTTTTCGTAATACTTCAACCAATGGCTCTATTAGTACTAGCAGTTTTGCTGCCAAAATAGATTATTTAACTGGCTCAAACCCTTACTCTGTTGCAATTGGAGATATTGATGGCGATGGTAATCAAGATTTAGTAATTGCCAATAATGGTTCAGATAATGTTTCTGTTTTACGTAATTATATTACTGGTGGCACTTTAACAGTACATAGCTTTGCTACCTTAATTAACGTTGCTGCTGGTTCGAGCCCTCGTTCAGTTGCTATTGGAGATTTAAATGAAGATGGTAAGCCAGATATAGTTGTTGCAAACCAATCTTCAAATACAGTTTCAGTATTACGCAATAATTCAAGTAGTGGATCTATTTTTTTAGGCAGTGTTAGTCCTAAAGTAGATTTTACAACGGGATCAAGTCCTCGAAGTGTAGCTATTAGCGATTTAGATGGTGATGGAAAGGCAGATTTAATTGTTGCAAACAATGGATCTAATACTATTTCGGTTTTGCGTAATACTGGATCACTTGGTGCATTCGGTGCATTCTCTTCTAGTAGCTTTTCTACTAAAGTCGATTTTTCGGTAGGTTCTTTTCCTCTTTCAGCCATTGTAGCAGATTTAGATGGAGATCGAAAATCAGATATAGTAGCGGTAAATACAGGTTCAAATTCACTTGCTCTATTGCGTAGTACCAATAATATTTCTTTTTTAAATTCACTAGCCTTAAGTTCTGGAACATTGAGTCCAGATTTTGCTTCTGCCATCAGTACATATACAACCAATGTAAGCAATGCAACAAGCACTATTTCAGTTACCCCAACAAGAACTGATGCAACCAGCAACATACAAGTTAGAGTGAATAATGGTTCGTACACAACTACAACAAGCGGAAGCCCATCTGGTGCTTTAGCTTTGAATGTAGGTACTAATACAATTGATGTTTTAGTAACAGCTCAAAATTTAAGTACTAGGACATATTCAGTTACTATAACTCGTTTATCTAACAATGCAGACTTAAGTGCATTATCTTTAAGTTCAGGAGTTTTAAGTCCTGCTTTTGCAGCAAATACCACAGTCTATACTTCAAATGTTTTAAATGCAATTACCAGTATTACTGTAACGCCTACAGTATCAAATACAAATGCAAGTGTACAAGTAAATGGCATATCTGTAAGCAGTGGTAATGTTTCTGGTTCAATACCTTTAAACATTGGTAATAACACTATAAATGTTATAGTAACGGCACAAGATGGAACAACAAAAACCTATACTGTAACAATAACAAGAGCAGAAGGCACACCTGTAATATCCACAATAAACCCAGCATTTGCAAAGTCTGGCGATGTTGTAACACTTTCAGGCTCTGGATTTAGCAATATTTCAGCAAATAATATCGTTTATTTTGGAGCTACAAAAGCCACAGTAAATACGGCAACATCAACCAGTTTAAACGTTACTGTACCTGTTGGTGCAACTTATGGCCCCGTAACTTTATTAAATACAGTTACTGGTTTGGCAACCTTAAGTTTACCAAATTTTACACCTACTCATAGTCCTACAAAAGTGACCTTAACAACTAATGATTTTTTATCTAAAGTAGATTTAGCAGTAGGTTCATTACCATTTTCATCGGCCATTGGAGATTTAGATGGTGATGGCAAAACTGATTTAGTTGTAGCAAACGCAAATGCAAACACTATTTCTATTTTTAGAAATATATCCTCTAGTGGTAGCCTTTCATCTGGAAGTTTTGCAAGCAAAATAGATTTTACAACAGGTTCTGTACCTGTTGCAATAGTTATAGCTGATTTTGATGGAGATGGCAAACCAGATTTAGCAGTTGCTAATAGAAACTCAAGTAATATTTCAATTTTCAGAAATACCGCAATGCTTGGTAGTATAACATCAAGCAGCTTTGCCACAAAGGTAGATTTTTCAATAGGTGCAAATATTACATCATTGGCTGCAGGTGATTTTGACGATGATGGTAAGATAGATTTGGTAACGGTAGGCGGATATAATAATGTATTTGTTATACGCAATACAGCAACTAGTGGTACCATTACCTCTAGTAGTTTTGAAACTCGTGTAAGTTTTACAACAGATTTATATCCAGCATCTGTGGCTGTTGGGGATTTAGATGGTGATGGCAAGCCAGATATAGCAATTGCTAATGAAAATCCTGCTTCTGGTACAGGTTCAGTTTCTATATTGCGAAATGTATCTACAAGAGGTAGTATTACTACCAGTAGTTTTTCAGCAAAAGTAGATTTTGAAGTAGGTAGTAAGCCACTCTCATTATCTATAGGCGATTTAGATGGCGATGGAAAACCAGAATTGGCTGTAGCCAATAGTCAATCAAGTAATGTTTCAGTATTTTATAACACCTCTACCAGTGGCAATATTTCTACAAGTAGTTTTGCAGCTAAAGTAGATTTTGCAACAGGCAGTTTTCCGTATGCAGTTGCAATAGCAGATTTTAATGGAGATGGCAAGCCCGATTTAGCGTTTGCTAATTACAATTCAGGTAATGTTTCTATACTTAGTAATACTGGAACTGCTGGCAGCATTAGCTCAAGTAGCTTTGCAACAAAGGTTGATTTTCCTACCAATTCTGGGGCACGTTCAATATCAGTGGGAGATTTAGATGGAGATAATAAACCAGATATTGTAACAGCCAATCAAAGTACAGATAATATATCAATTATAAGAAATAGAACAGTTGCAGATTTGAGTAACTTAACATTAAGTTCAGGCATATTAAATCCAACTTTTGCAGCTAACACAATCAATTATACAGCCACTGTAAGCAATGCTACTTCAAGCATTACTGTAACGCCAACAATAGCCGATGTTAATGTAACAATTGCAGTAAATGGTACCAATGTAAATAGTGGTACAGCATCAGGATCAATAGCATTAAGTGTTGGTACTAATACAATTACAGTTGTATTAACAGCACAAGACGCTACAACAAATACTTATACTATTAATATAACAAGAGCAACTCCACCACCACCAACCATTAGTAGTTTAAGTAGTTTAACAGCCGAAGCTGGCAGCACTTTAACAATTACAGGAACTAATTTTAATACTACCGCCAGTAATAATATTGTATTTTTTGGTTCTACAATGGCTATAGTAAGTTCATCAACTTCAACTGTTGTAAATGTTACTGTTCCAGTAGGTGCAACTTATGCACCAATCACTCTATTAAATACTTCAACTGGTTTAACTGCTTCAAGTAAAGTAAGTTTTACGCCAACTTATAATCCTACAAAATCTAGCATTACAGCATCAGACTTTTTAACTAAGCAAGATTTTGCTACAGGTAGTACTCCTTTTTCAGTAGCTATGGGTGATTTGGATGGTGATGGAAAGTCAGATTTGGTAGTAGCAAATTATCTTTCAAGCTCAGTATCTCTTTATAGAAATACATCTACCAATGGAAACTTAGGGTCAAGTAGTTTTGCAAATAGAGTAGATTTTACTACTGGATTAAGACCCATTTATGTTTCGTTATCCGATTTAGATGGTGATGGTAAATTAGATATTGTTGTTGCAAATTACAGTGCAAATACCATTTCTTTATTACGCAATACTGCAACAAATGGAAGTATAGACGCAAGTAGTTTTGCTGCTAAAGTTGATTTTGCAACTGGTAATAGCCCAATTTCTATAGCCATAAGTGATTTAGATGGTGATGGCAAGCAAGATATAGCAGTAGCAAATTATTATTCGAATACAGTTTCTCTATTCCGAAACATTGCAATCACTGGTAGTTTAACTACTGCTAGTCTTATTGCAAAAGAAGACTTTGTAACAGGTTCGAATCCTAATTCAGTTGCTGTAAGTGATTTAGATGGTGATGGGAAAACAGATTTAGCAGTTGCAAATAAAAATTCAAATTCTGTTTCAGTATTTCGTAATACAACAATTGCTGGTACAATCAATTCTAGTAGCTTCGAAGTAAAACAAGACTTTACAACAGATTTAGCACCTGTTTCAGTTTCGGTAGGCGATTTAGATGGCGATGGAAAACCAGATTTGGCTACAGCCAACGGTAACAACAATACATTTTCAGTTTTACGAAACACTTCTAGCACAGGTGCTATAAATACAAATAGTTTTGCTACTAAAGTTGATTTTGCTACTGGAGTAAGTCCATTTGCAATACCTAGTAGCTTATTTATGAGCGATTTAAATGGTGATGGCAAATTAGATGTAGCAGCCACAATTACTAACTTTAATGTAGTGGCATTATTTGTTAATACAGCTACGTCCGGAACTATTGCAAGTGGAAGTTTTGCTACAAACCAAGATTTTGCAACTGGTCAACTTCCATCTTCTATTGCAATAGGCGATTTAGATGGCGATAACAGGCCAGATTTGGCTATAGTAAATCGTACATCTACATCATTGTCTATATTCCGTGGTTTAAATAACAATAGCAATTTAAGTGGGTTAGTTTTAAGTAGTGGAAGTTTAAGTCCAACTTTTGCAACAAATACAACAACTTATACAGCTGATGTAGCAAACAGTATAAGTACAATTACAGTAACCCCTACAAGAACCCATGCTAATGGAATCATTACTGTGAATGGAACAACCGTTGTAAGTGGATCTGCGTCAGGGACAATTGCTTTAACTGAGGGAACCAATACTATAACCATCGAAGTAACAGCAGAAAATGCAACTACCAAAACATACACTATAACTGTAACAAGAGCACCACTTGTGTTCAATGCTTTGCACTTTGATGGAAGTAACGATTATGTAAGAGTTGCTAATAATACAGCTTTAGAAACTTCAGTTGGAACTGTAGAATTATGGGCTCGTCCAACTTGGACACCAGGCAGTAGAGGAGCTAATCCTGGTATGATTGGGATGCGTTCATCATCTGGTACTCGTTTTAGTTGGCATATAAGAAGTGGTTACGGTGCATTAGATTTATTTAATGGTTCTGGTGTTGGATCAATCAGTTATGCTTTCACTCAAAACACATGGTATCATTTTGCATTTGTTTATAGCCAAACAAATTGTACAGTTTATATAAATGGTGTAAATGCAGGAACTACAGGTAGAGGTATTTCTGCTGCAACGGGGCAACCTTTATGTATAGGTATTTCTGGCGATGGGCTTACTAGTGAAGCATGGGGAGGCAATATAGATGAAGTAAGAATATGGAATACACAAAGAACCGCTTCAGAAATTTCTGCAAATATGAATAAGGAAGTTTTTCCATCTACAACTGGTTTAGTGTCTTATTATAATTTTAATCAGGGGGTTGCAGGTGGTACAAATACTGGAATCAATACATTAACCAATTCAACATCAAGTTCACTAAACGGCTCATTATTAAATTTTGCATTAACTGGTAGTACTAGCAATTGGGTGGCTGGTAATGTAATAAATGGAGCTAGCAATTCTTCAAATGCTAATCTATCGGTATTAACCACAACAGCAGGTTCTCTTACGCCAACTTTTGCATCTGGTACAACAAGTTATGCAGCTACCGTAGGTATTTTAACAACAAGTGTAACAATAACTCCAACTGTAGCTGATGCTACCGCAACAATACAAGTAAGAATAAATAATGGTAGCTATACAACAGTTGCTAGTAGTACTGCATCTTCTGCATTAAGTTTAAATATAGGTAGTAATACTATAGATGTTCAAGTTACAGCAGAAGATGGGATCACTAATAAGATTTATACCATCACTGTAACAAGAACACCTTTGGTTACATGGACAGGACAAACAAGTTCAGCTTGGTCAACAGCAAGTAACTGGAATCCTGCAAATGTTCCAACAAGTACTGATTCGGCATTTATTCCATCAGGTACACCTAATACACCAAACAATGCAGGAACAATAACACTTGCGTCATTAACTGTTGCATCAGGTGTTACAGTAACCAATAGTGGAACAATAAATGTAACAGAAGCATTAACTAATGGGGGCACAATAACGGGTAATGTTGTTTTAAATGGTGCAGCAGAACAAAACATAGAAGGAGTAGGGATAATCAATAATTTGACATTGAACAA
>JAGOUF010000340.1 GCA_018061385.1 Chitinophagaceae bacterium
GTGGATTTAAAAATTTTCGTTACGTAAGTTATAACTCACCTTCATTAGACGAATTTCAAAACGATTATTGGACAAGAAATGGACGTTGGGCTAAAAATGCTTCCAACTTTTACAACTGCACCAGTGGTTGTAACGATATTAATTCAATGTTTTGGGGTCCAGATATTAATTACGATGCATCTGCCATTGGGCAAAGTTCAAACATTCCTACCAGTGGTTCTACTGTAATCAACGGAATGTTACGCAATTACTACAATCCTGTTCAGCAAAACAATTATATGCAAGACAATGCAAGAGATTGGTTGCTGTGGTTAAAAAAACAAACTGGCAGCGATGGATGGCGTTGGGATGCAGTAAAACATTTTGCAATTTCTACACAAGAAACAAGTATTTGGCATAGTAAATACAATGCTACACTTACTGCAATGCAAGCTGGCGGACAAGAAATGTTTTGCGTTGGCGAATGGATTGGTGATCAAGGTTCTCTTGATGCTTATGCAAATAGTGTTGCTTCATCAACTGCACCTGGTGGTGTAACCAACGAAAAACATACTGGTACTTTTGATTTTGGTTTACGTGGTTACAACACTTCTAACAATGGAGGTTTGTTTCAACTAGTTCGTAGCAATGGATCTTTTAATATGGCCAATTTACCAGGTGAGCAACAAGGGTTTAGGTATTTTGATTATCCCGGTGGTTTACGTGTTCATCGTAGTGTAAACTTTGTAAACAGCCACGATACTTATAGACCAATTTTAACCAATACAGGTAATTTTTCAAAATCGTTGGGCGATAATTCTGGTTGGAATACAGGAAGTGAATTGGGTGGAAATGGTCAACACATTGATCCTCGTGAGCCAAGATTGTTTGCAGCTTATGCAGCAGCTTTTGCCATGGACGGAAATCCGTTGGTGTTTTTTGAAGATTTATTTGATATAGGAACAACTGGTAAAAGATACAGCCATTTACCACAAAGCACTATCGATTTACCAGCAAAAGCTGATCTTATAAATTTGATGCAAGCTCATCAACGTTTGGCATTTAAAGATGGAGATTATGGTGTACCAACTGGTTCTAATAGTCCATTTTATCAAACAGGTAGTGCAGCCGATCATTTGGTAATTGAACGTGTTGGAAAAGCTATTATTGGCATTACGGATGCTTTTAATGCAACTTCAAACAATAGTGCCGATCAGCAAGTGTATTGTAAAATAAATGATGCATGGCCTATTGGAACTGTATTGTACGATTATTCTGGTGCTCATGGAATTTCAACAGTTACAATTCCTGGAGATAGACGAGTACTTATTCAAACTGCACCTGTTGGGCATACTATTGCAAATGCAAATGGACATGGTTATTCAATTTGGGCTCCTGCACCTGCTGGAGTTACAATTTCATCGGTAAATGATTTATATAATTATTTGGCTACTTATGTTCAGCCAAGAGCAACCACTACTCAACAAGAATGGGAAATGGCCAACGATTTAGGCGATAGCCATTGTGAGAGTTTGGGTCAAGGTGGTGCATTGCCTGCCAATAGCACCAATCAACGAGTTGCTGGTAAAATTTATGTAGCAGCCAATCAGCCAATTACTTATTTTGTTAAACCAGAATTGAACGGTTCAAACATCACTGTTTCTTTATGGAATTTAGATGGTGTTAAGCTGCATGAAATCAGTGGAGTTACGTCTACCTCAAATCCATTAACAGGAAATTTCTCAACCAATTATTCTGGTTGGGTAACTATAAAAGTTAGACAAACCGTGAATACACAAGCAGCTCAAAAATGCTGGATAAATGTTACTTATACTGCACCCACAGTTGTAGATACTAGAGCAACAGAAAATGCATTTGCTACTAAAGCTGCAATATGGACAGGCAATAAAGGCACGAGCAATTTGACTGACTGTGGTAATTGGGAAGAAGGCAAAATGCCAGGTGCAACATTGAACTTGATTGTTCCTGCAAATGCAAGCCCAATGCCAGTTTTTAATGGAAATGTGAGTGCTAAAAATGTTATGATTGAAGCTGGTACAACATTAACTATTAATAACGGTTCAACTTTAACTGTTCTTGAAAATATAAGTGGTGCTGGAACAATTAATGGGGCTGTGAAAATGCAAGGCTTAGCAATGCAAACCATTGATGGAGCTGTAACAATTGCAACACTAGAAGTAGACAATGCAAACAATGTTCAATTGAATGCACCATTCACTATTTCTTCAGCATTTACATTTACAAATGGTAAAGTTTTCTTGGGGTCTAACAATATTAATTTTATAAATTCAGCAAGTATTAATGGAGCAAGTGCTACAAAATATTTTGTAACAAACAATACACCTGCGTCAGGAGGAACAATCAATATAAATGTGGCGAATTTGCCAATTGATTTTCCTGTTGGCAATACAAGATATTCTCCTGTTACTTTAACCAATAGCGGAACAGCAACCAATTTTTCTGTTCGTTCATTCGAATCTGTTTTACAAGGAGGAATAAATGGTGTTGGTATGGGCACAACTGGGTTATTAAACAAATCTTGGGTAATTACACCTACTAATACAAACGGTTTAAATGTAAGTGCTACTTTTAGTTGGGATGTAAATGACGAAGGAAATACGTTTAATAGAACCAATGCAGCAATTGGTAGAAATCCATTAGATGGCAGCAATACTTGGTATAGAGTTTCTACAAATGCTTCGGCAAGTGGTTCTAGTTTGTATTCTTTAAGTGCTAGTGGACTTACGTCATTCTCTGCATTTAGTGTATTTAGTGAAACAAGTGTTTTGCCAGTAACATTCTTAAATTTTTCTGGAGCTTTAAAAGGCAATCAAGTTAATTTAAAATGGATTACCGGTGCAGAGATAAATAACAAAGGCTTTAATGTACAACGTTCTTTAGATGGAAGAATGTTTAGTACAATTGGTTTTGTTGCTTCTGCAAATGCAAGTAATACAACAAACACTTACCAGTTTACAGATGATGTAAAAGGCAAACGAATTTATTATCGTTTAGAACAAGTTGATAAAGATGGTAAAACCAGTTTTTCAAATGTTGTTACTATTATCAACAATCAAACGATACAGTTGGTGCAAGTTGTTCCAAATCCTGTAAAAAATTCGTTCGATTTAATTCCAAGTGCAACCATTACTGCATCTACTAAAGTGCAGGTTGAAATTAGAAATGCAATTGGTAGTTTAATTACGTCTTTAAGCGGAAACTTTGATATCGTAAGAAACAACATCAAAAATTCCTTGAGCAATCAAGCTGCTGGAATGTACTTTTTTACCATTCTTGCAAATGGTGAAACCGAGAGAATTAAAATTTTAAAACAATAGTTTTTTTACTTGTAAGAAACTGAAAGCAGTTAACGAAAGTTAGCTGCTTTTTTTGTGGCTATTGTTTTTTATAATATTGGAGGAAGTATTTCGAAAAAATCTCAAATGGATTTTAAAATTTTTTTCTAAAAAATTTGTTAATTCAAAAAAAGGTTCTAATATTGGCAAACCAAAAACTGGTTAACCAGTTTTTGGTTTGCCAATAAAACGATTGCCAATGGAATCTTCTAACATCATTGAAACATTTACTGCAATAAAGGTG
>JAGOUF010000016.1 GCA_018061385.1 Chitinophagaceae bacterium
CACTACACCAGTAAGAATAAAAAGTTTTGAAGTGGTGAGTTTATTACTGTTCAATTGTTCCATCGTAATTACGTATAAAAGTTTTAGGATCAGATTTTCCCGAAGCATCAATGGTTTTTAGAAAGGCCAGTAACATACTTGTTTCTGTTTCTGTTAAATTAAATTGAGGCATGGCTCCAGTACCAGTTTTTAAAAATGCTTGTATGTATTTTGAGCCTCTTGTAGAGTATACATTGGTTAAATCTGGGCCTAAGTATCCACCAAGTCCATATACTTGATGGCAGGCATTGCAATTGTATTTTTGCCAAATTAATTTTCCAGCATCTGCATCTTTATTTACCTCAGTTGTTTGTATGGGTAATTCGGTGTACAAGAAAAAAGAGTAGCTTAAAAAGCCCATTAATAGTAAGAGTAGCGTAAATACTTTTTGCCGATTTCGGAACATAAAAAATAAATTGTAATAATAAAAGACAAAGTTATCTTTTAATGTTATATTTACCGAATAATTTTATTAAATCTGTCATCATTTTTAAGAAAACAATACAATTAAAGTTGAAAATTTAAATAGTTAAATGAGCCGAGAACAATATATTTCTCCATTATTCAATCGCATTCAACGTTGGCAAATGTTTGTTAACACACATATTTTTTGGAAGTTCCAATTTTTTAAAGATCTAGTGGTCAATAAAATAGAGCAAAAAAATATTCCTATCGAAAACCCAATAACGAATCAAAATCCCCTGGTGTATTCCTGCTCTGGATGTTCTAGTGCTGCACAAATGGCTAATTATTTAGCTGTTCAGTTAGATAGAAAAAACGTTGCCGAAATGTCGTGTATTGCAGGTGTTGGTGGCAATGTAAAGAAGCTAATACGTACTGCTACTTCAGGCAGGAAGATTATTGTTATAGATGGTTGCCCATTGGCATGTTCAAAAGCATGTTTGGGCAATCATTCAATAACGCCTGATGTTCATATTGAATTAACAAGTATGGGTGTAAAAAAAATGAATCATGTTGATTTTGATATGCAACAAGCCAATAAAATATTAGAGCAACTTCAACAACAGCTTGAAGAAAAGTTGGTATAAAAGAAATTTTATTCAAGTTGCAATTCATTCTCTTCAACTAGTTTTTCATCAATTTCAATATTCTTTGAAGAATTTATAATTGGTAGAATTGTTTTAGATTTATAGTAAATTTTGCAATAAATGTGTATCTAAACAGTAAAGCGTGGATACACATTTTTAATTTAAATGGCTTCTCAAATATCCTTTAAATATATTTGTTTATATGGGAGTAAATAGAATTGATGTAACCAGTTTCTTAAACCTTGCAACAGAGCATTTAATTATTGATGTAAGAAGCCCTGCAGAATTTGAACATGCACATATTCCTAAAGCATTTTCGTTGCCATTATTTACCAACGATCAACGTAAAGTTGTTGGTACAACTTACAAACAACAAAGTAGGGAAGAAGCCATTAAAATAGGACTAGATTATTTTGGACCCAACATGAAAAGTATAGTTGTACAAGTTGAACAACTATTGCAAAAAAAAAATACCAAAACGGTTTTAGTACATTGTTGGCGTGGAGGAATGCGAAGTGCAGCCATTGCTTGGTTATTGGATTTGTATGGCTTTAAAGTATATACATTACAAGGCGGTTACAAAGCATTTAGAAATTGGGCATTGCAACAATTTATTGCACCATATCCATTACAAGTTTTAGGAGGATTTACTGGTAGTGCAAAAACAGAAACACTATTGGTTATGCAGCAACGCCAACAAATAGTAATAGATTTAGAAGGATTGGCCAATCACAAAGGTTCGGCATTTGGTAGCTTAGGAATGATTGCACAACCAAGTACAGAAATGTTTGAAAATATACTGGCATTGGAATTGCGTCAGGCTTTAATTAAAATTTCCAATACTCCACAAAATTGTATTTGGGTTGAAGCTGAAAGTCAGCGAATTGGTAATATTAACATACCTATAGAATTTTTTAAACAAATGCAAGCAGCACCGTATTTGCTGGTAAACATTCCTTTTGAAGAAAGATTAAATTTTATTGTATCGGCTTACGGCAAATTTGAAAAAGCAGAATTAATTAATGCAACCCTTAGAATTAAAAAAAGATTGGGAGGCTTAGAAACCAAAACGGCTATTAATTTTTTATTAGAAGACAATGTAAAAGATTGTTTTGCATTGTTATTACAGTATTACGATAAATACTATAAAAAAAGTAAATTGGGCAACGAGCCAATGGTTCAATCAATTGAATTTAACGATATCAATGCAACATTAAATGCAAGTAAAATTATTGAATGGAAAAGTCAACAAGTATAACAACAGAAAATAACGAACCAATACAATTAACACAATTTGCAAGTGGTGCAGGTTGTGGTTGTAAAATTGCCCCACAAGTGTTGGCAACTATTTTAGCAGGCAATCAATCAGAAATATTTAAGGAATTATTGGTAGGCAACAGTGCCAACGATGATGCAGCTGTATATAAAATTAATGATACACAAGCCATTATTAGCACTACCGATTTTTTTACACCAATTGTAAATGATGCATTTGTTTTTGGACAAGTTGCAGCCGCCAACGCCATTAGCGATGTATATGCAATGGGTGGAACTCCTTTAATGGCATTGGCAATTTTAGGATGGCCAGTAGATGTTTTGCCAACTGCATTGGCACAACAAGTTTTAGCTGGTGCAAAAGCCATGTGTAAACAAGCTGGTATACCATTGGCTGGTGGACATAGTATAAACATTAAAGAACCAATTTTTGGCTTAAGTGTAAATGGTACAGTTGCCATAGAACATATTAAACAAAACAATACAGCTAAGCCAGGCAATTTATTGTTACTCACAAAACCAATTGGTGTAGGCGTTTTAGCAACAGCAGCAAAACGTGGTTTGTTAGAAGAAACTGATTTGCCAATTTTTTATCAGCAACTAACACAACTAAATTCTATTGGAGAAGCTTTGGGGAAAATAGATGCTGTAACCGCATTAACTGATGTAACAGGTTTTGGACTTTTAGGACATTTAATTGAAATGGCAGAAGGCAGCAATTGTAGTGCATCCATTCAATACAATGCTATTCCAATATTGCCATCCATAAAAAATTATTTAGCTCAACGCATTGTGCCAGATGCTACTTTTAGAAACTGGAATGGTTATAGCCATAAAGTAAAATTTGAAACTGGTGTAAATGTGATGGAAGCTTTTCAAACTTTGCCAGATCCTCAAACAAATGGTGGTTTATTAATTGCTGTAGAACCACAAGGTTTAGCAATAGTGCAAGAATTGCTAAAAGCCAATGGCTACGAAGCTTTTATACAACCAATTGGTTATTTAACAGAACCGCAAGAAAAGTGTATTACTGTAACTATTTAGTAAACGTATAATATAAAAAAATCAGAAAAAGGGTTTAGTATTGCACCATGCAACAGCCACGTATTTTATTAACTACACTCAATTCCAAATACATACACATGAATTTGGCAATTCGTTTGTTGTACGAGTTGAATAAAAATGATGAACGACTCAGCTGGAAAGAGTTTACTATAAAAGAAGATGCACAAGAAGTGGCTAATTTTTGTTCAACTTTTGAGGTGGTTTGTTTTAGTTGTTATATCTGGAATATTACACAAACAATGGCAGTTGCTAAACTCATAAAATTGATGAGTCCCACTACACAAATTTTAGTTGGTGGACCAGAAGTTACTTACGATTGGGGCGACGTAATTCAACAACCCTATATTGACTATATTATTGTTGGTGAAGGTGAAATTCCTTTTACTCAATTTTTACAACTATATCCTCAAGTAAACCAAATAGCAAATTTGGTTTCAAAAGTAAATGGAGATATTCAATATCATCAACATTCTACAAATTTTGATTTAGAATTATACGCCAACACTAACCCTTATCAAAATGATGATACAACAACTTTAGCCAATAGAGTTTTGTATATAGAAACTTCGAGAGGTTGCCCATACAAGTGTGAATTTTGTTTAGCAAGCTTAGACAATAGAGTTCGTTACTTGCCCATGGAGCATATTAAAAGCAATTTGTTGTATTTAATGAAGTATGGCAAAACCATTAAATTTTTAGATAGAACTTTTAATGTTAAAAAAGATTTTACGCTAGAAGTTTTTCAATTTATTTTAGACCATGCTCAACCCGATACTGTTTTTCAATTTGAAATAACTGCCGATATTTTGCATCCTGCAATTATGCAGTTTATTATAGATAAAGTTCCTAAAGGAATGTTTCGTTTTGAAATTGGTATTCAAACCGTAAACCAAAAAGCCAATTTAGAAGTTAGCCGAAAACAAAATTTTGAAAAAACAAAAGAGGTCATTCTTAAATTGAAAGATCATGTAGAAATGCACCTCGATTTAATTGTAGGCTTGCCATTAGATTATTGGGACGATAACAAAAACAGTTTTGAAGAAGTGTTTAAATTGTATCCTCCAGAATTACAATTGGGTTTTCTTAAATTTTTAAAAGGTACACCCGTTCGTGAAAAATATCAACAGCATGGTTTTGTGTTCGATCCTGTTGCACCCTATCAAATTATAGAAAGCAATTATTTAAGTAAAGAACAATTGGCCAATATTGTAAAGCTAGAACATGCACTTGAAATTTATTGGAATAAAAAACGATTGCTACAAACTTTAAAATACGTTACTGCCAACTATAGTATTTTCAACTTTTTTTTAGAGTTAGGGCAATTCTTTGAAACTCGTAGCAGCTTTTTTTCGTATACCGCATTAGATATTTACACCATTGCCAATGCGTTTATACAACAACATTATGCCGATGATAAAACTTTGCATCAGTTGTTGGCAATCGATTATTATTTGCAACATAAAATAAAACCTGCTCAACATTTTATTAATGAAATTGATAAAAAAGAAAAATTTAGTTTGTTAGATGAGTTGCATTTGCCACATCAAAAAATGCGATATACAGTGTTGCCAATATCATTCAATTATCAAACATTTACAATAACCAATACAATTGTACACGAGCCTCAACTGCTCATTATTCAATACACAGGTACAAGTAAACCAACTGTTGTAGATGCAATACCAGCAATGGTTGTATAGTTTTGGGGCTGTGAAATGTAGTATTTTTTTCAACTTTAGTTCAGGCTTTCACAAGTAGTGCCCTCCTTTGTCGGTCAGCTACTTTGCTCAATCCTGCAGCCAATCAACAGTTGAAAACAAATCAACAATAAAACAACAGACTATTAAGACAAGTTCACGTAAAATTTTAATAGCGGGTTTTAGAATCCCACTATTACCAGTAATCTCATAAGCCACCTTTTTTTCTTCGGTTTCAACGAAGTTGGAATTGAAAAAATGCGAAGCATATTTTTTCAAAGAAGAAAAATCAGTGGTGTTGCGATTATGAAGCCATGCGGCTTGAGCAATTTTTTTTGAATAAGTGCATTTTTATCATAGTGGTTCTTTTACAGCAAATGCTAATTTAAATACGTTTGCCCTGCTATCGGATAAAATCATAATCGATTGCTTATTTTTAGTAAATAAGAAATTGCATTTCAAATTCATACAACATAAAAAGATACAATGGCAAACAACAAAAAAATTTCTACAAAACAACAAACAGAATTGTTGAATATTTTAGAAACTCGGTTCAATAAAAACCTGAAACGCCATAAGAATATTGATTGGTCTGTTGTTCAAGCAAAACTCATCAAACATCCAGAAAAATTATGGAGTTTGAATGAAATGGAACTAACAGGTGGTGAACCAGATATTATTGAGTTTGATTCAAATACAAATGAATTTATTTTTTACGATTGTTCTACAGAAAGTCCTAAAGGCAGAAGAAGTATTTGCTACGATAGAGCAGCATTGGATGCTCGAAAAGAATTTAAACCAGCAAATAGTGCAATGGATATGGCAACAACGATGGGTATTGAAATGTTAACTGAAGAGCAATATAGAGTACTGCAACAACATGGATCTTTTGATACCAAAACTTCAAGTTGGTTAAAAACCCCAAATGATATTCGAAAATTGGATGGTGCAATATTTGGCGATTTCCGATATAACAAAGTGTTTATTTATCACAATGGAGTTCAATCTTATTATGCAGGAAGAGGGTTTAGAGGCTTGCTTAAAGTTTAGATTTTGCCAAGTTTTTTATGGTACTTATTGTTTGAGAATGATTGGCTTCTAAACCTTCTGTTTGAAGTTTTAATCGGCCTTGTTGGTCTAACACAGAAATAAGATTGCTGTGAGAAAAATTTCCATCTGCATCTTTTTCATATTGAACATTGAGCAACACCGAGAGTGTTCTTACTGCATCATCGCTGCCATGTAATAAGGTCCATTTTTTATCCAATCCCGATTCGTTAGCAAAAACTTTAAGTCTTTCTGGAGTATCTCTTGCTACATCAAAACTTACCAATAAATAATTTACATCTATACCTTTTAAAGAGTCTGAAACAGAAACCATATCTGCTGTTAATCTTGGGCAAGCATAACCACAATGTGTAAAAACCATTCCAACCACTGTAGGTTTGCCTTTCAACTTATCAAGTGTAAAATCTTGATTGTCCTGTGTTTTAAATGTGTCTTTCAAATTAAAAATACTTTCAGCAGGAATAACTTCATTGATACTATTGGCTGAGTCTTTACCATTTGAAGCTGCATCTTTTTTAGAATCAGCTCCGTTACCACATGATAATAGTACAATTGATATCATAGCAATTGCTGCTAAATATTTTTTCATTTTTATAAATTTAATAGTATCAAAATATTTTTGATTATTTCACGTAATCTGCTGCACACCTAAATCCTAGGTTTGCAATACAATAATTTCCTCTTAAACTTCCTCTGTAAGAAAATCGTAAAAATGCAGCATAATCTTCCATGTCATTTACTTCAATAGAAGCTGCTGCACAAAAAGTTTTTCTTTCTTCTTCTTCACTACTTCTTGAATCTCCTTTACTTAAAAAACTGTTGAAATCAAATGTCCATTCCCAAACCAATCCATGCATATCGTACAAGCCATTTACATTGCTGTAAGTAGTTTTTACATTGGGCAATACTTTTGGATTGGGATGCCTATACCACTCTAAAATGTATTTGGTAAGTGGCATGGTTATTTTGTTTTTGGGTGCTGCATTTCCAGCCATTTCCCATTCTGCAATAGTTGGTAAACGTTTCTTTTTCCAACTACAATATGCTTTTGCTGCAAACCAACTTACATTTACAACTGGCGATTTATAAATGGCTTTTTGTGAATCGCCAATTATAAAATCGCTTTCCCAATGTTTTAAATAATTGGCATCGGCAAACAATCGATTTATTTTTGAACGGCTCCACTGTGGATTTGCTTTTACAAATTCTACAAACTCTTCATTTGTAACTGCATATTCATCCATATAAAATGCTTCCACTTTTATAGGTTTGTTATTGCCTGTTTTAAAGAATGACTTATAAAAACCACTCTTTATTGGTTTTGATTTATTATCGACAATTGTTTTTTGCTGAGCATTTACCAACGTCGAAAAATAAAAAATAAATAGTATAGATAGTAGATATTTCATTGCAGAAAAAATAACGAACGGCTGTATAAAGCCGTTCGTTATAAAATTTAATTATTTTTTTATGGCTTTATAAACATTGGGGTTTTCATCGCCTTCAACTTTTATTTGTGCAACTGCACCTTTATGAAATGCTCTAAAAATTGCATGATCTACTATATGATATGTACCTGGAACTTCCATTTTCATTTCTACAATAGAAGAGCCACCTGGAGGAATAACAGTTGTTTGCACATTGTTATTAATTAAACTTCCACCTTCAACAAATACTCTATCAAATATTTCACCAATTACATGGAAAGATGACGTAAGGTTGGGTCCACCATTTCCTACAAACAATCTTACAGTTTCACCAGTTTTTGCTTTTAATGAATTGGCTCCTGCATTGGCATTTACTTTACCATTAAACAACACATAATCTGCATCTTCTCTAATTGCTTTTTCCATATCAAACTCTTGTAAGCCTGGTGCTCCAAATTTTCCTTTTGTATAAAAATCGCCTTGCATTAAATAAAATTCTTTGTCAACTTTTGTCATGCCAGATTGTGGTTCAACAAGAATTAAACCATACATGCCATTTGCAATGTGCATACCAACTGGACCAGTAGCACAATGGTAAACAAATAAGCCTGGATTTAATGCTCTAAACTCAAATGTAGCAGACTGGCCAGGAGCAACCAATGTTGCCACTGCTCCACCTCCAGGTCCAGTTACAGCATGTAAATCAATGTTGTGTGGCATCTTGCTATCTGGCATATTTTTCAAAGTAAAATTAACCAAGTCACCTTCTCTCACCCTTATAAATTTCCCAGGAACTTTACCACCAAAAGTCCAAAAAGTATAGTCCGTTTTTTCATCAATCTTCATCACTTTTTCTATTACTTCCAACTCTACCATTACTTTTTTAGGAGAAGTATATTCTAGTTGTTTTGGTACCATTGGAACGTCAGTAAGTTCTGCTGTAACTGTTCCTGTAGTAACTGTGTCAATTGTTGCTTTGTTGCTTGCATTGTTTTTTCCTCCTTCTTTGCAGGAAATGGCGGCAAACATAATTACCATAATTGGGATGACTTGCAATAATTTTCTGTTCATTTTTTTTATTTTAAATTGTTAATGTGCGATTACTTATTTTAAATATTTCGACTAAAAAGTTTTATTTCTGGATTTACAATAATGGATATCCAAATCCAGTTTTGCATGGGTTTCATTTCTTTGCTATCTGGTATATTTTTTATATACTTCATAGAAGCTGAAGGCAGCATTTGTCCAACCCCTCCAATAATTTTAGCTCCATTGTCTAAGCTATAATTGAATGATAAATCTATTTCATTTCCTAAGTATGCACTTGCTGCTTTATTTTGATAATTGAGAATACTTACTGGCGATACAAAATGATGAACTGCAATTTGGAAATTTGTTTTTTTATCGGCTTTTAAAGAAGCATTTAAATAGCTATCCCAAAGCCCTGTATTTTTATGTGGGCTTGCAACATAGAAGTAATCCATGTAACCATAAAACTTATGGTGTGTTCCATAAAGTGGATTAAAAGCTGTCATTTTGTTACTTGTACTGCCCATACCCATACCACTTAAATAATCAGATCCAATACCAAGGGTAAATTTTTTACTAACTGAATAGTTGCCATAAAGCGAAGCCATCCAAGCTGAAGTATTTATTGCAGCAGCATTTTTAATGTTCGATTTTCCTGTTTGTAAATAAACACTAGCTGTTGCATTTAGCTTAGCTGTTTTATAAAAAGCATTAACTCCAAATGTTTGTGTAGTAGCATACAAAGAATCGGTACTTTTTTGTTTTGCTTGATTCATTAATAAAGTAGTAAATTTTAAACTATCATTTACTTTATATTGTAACCAAGCAAATTGTAAAGATTTGTAAGGCTGACTTTGTGCATCGTTAAAAAAGGTATTGTTTACTTTTTCTGTATTCTGATTAAAAGCCAATCCAATATGTGTTTTTAATTTTCCTTTTTCGTGCATCAACAATACAGCATCATGTTTTCTACCAGCATTGTGCCAATCCAATGAACCCAATATTCTTTCGTCATCATAAGATAATATTTGACGGCCCATTTTAATTTGCATTTTTTTAGATAAAGCCATTTGTACCCATGCTTCAAAAAGACTAACGTTGTTAGCTGTTTGTTGTACTTGTGCATCGTTACCCCAAACATTCAGCATTTGTAAGGTTATGCTGGTTGTAATTTGATTTCCTTTTGAATAAATTAAACCCAATCTGTTGCGTTGCGAAATAAATGCTGCAGGTTGTTCTCCTTGTAAAATTGGAGTAAATACACCGTTTCTTAATTCAGCCCTTGGCCTTATTTGTAATTGAATTTTTAGTTCTTCTTGTATATCTGTTGAATTGTTTTGCTGAGCAAATATAACTTTTGTTGTAGATAGGATAAATACGCTTAGAAGAATTGTGGTGAGAATGATTTTGTATGCTTTTTGCATTTGTTGTATGGTTGATTTCAAACAACAAAATTAAAATAACCAAGAATTTTTTATTTGAGAATTCTCATATTGCAATATGACATTTGTCATAATAAAAGATAATCTTATCTTTTATTATTGTACTTTAACTCTCGAACTTTCTTTATGGATGCTACCATTGTAATATTTGTAATTTTTATAGGATTGTCTTGAATCTCAATGAAAAATGATGCTCCCGAAAGAACTCATGAAAAAAAATTTACACCACAAGTAATTAACGAATAAAAAATTGCGGAAGACAACAACTGTATGAGTTTCTTCCAAAACCAGACATAAAAAGATAAATAATTTTTTTAATGCAATATTCAATTATTTACAGAATATGACTATGGTCATTTTATGTGCCCCAAAAAAAGATTGAATTTGCAAATAGCTACACAAGTTTTTAGTGTGTGGCATAAACTTCAATCAACATTTTGTACTATGCAGTATTCATCACCTCACAAATTTCACATACCAGTAATGGGATTGGCTTACACAATTGATAGCCCAATTAAAGTTGCAAAATTTGGTATTTCATCGGTTATTTCAATTGTGGAAGATCGTTTAATTGAAATGATGCGTAGCCATTACTATCCAATGATTGATAAGGTTTACACTGCTATTAGTACACATGAAGAAGATTACAGAGCTAAAAGAATTGCAGATTATTTAAATCTTGTAAATGCAATTGTACAATCACAAATTGAAAAAGTACGAACAGCAGCTTTTGAAGTTGGATCGGATATTGTACAATATTTTGAAATGCTACCAAATGATAGTACACTTAAAAAAATCTATCAACAAATGGTTGAAAGTAGCAATAAAGTTGAGCAAGAAAAATTAGCAACTTATTTAAGAGCTCAAATTGTTGCAGGAAGCATTGATGTAAATATTATGACCAAAGTGGATAGAGATACTTACAACAAAGATGGTGAAGTAATTGCCGATAATTCCGATGCTATTGCTGCATTAAGAGGTTATGCAAATAGTAATTTATCTAACTCGTCCGTAATTTTTTCTGCAGGTATGAACCCAAGGTTGTACAATTATTTAGAAAAGTGTACCGACTTTGATTTGCAAGAAAATGGAACATTTAAAAAGAAAGTAATTATAAAAGTAAGCGATTATAGAAGTGCATTAATTCAAGGAAAGTATTTAGCAAAAAAAGGAATTTGGGTAAGTGAGTTTAGAATCGAATCTGGCTTAAACTGCGGTGGTCATGCTTTTGCAACAGATGGGGTTTTGTTGGGTCCAATATTAGAAGAGTTTAGAGTGAATAAAGAAGAACTAATTGCTTCGTTGTTTGAAATATATCAAATGGCAGTCAATAGAAAAAATGGTACAACATTAACTTCAGCTCCAAACATCATTTTTTCTGTGCAAGGTGGTATTGGCACTTTTGAAGAAGATACGTTTTTACATCAATATTATCAGTTTGAAAGTACAGGTTGGGGAACTCCATTTTTATTGGTACCAGAAGCAACTACAGTTGATAAAGCAACTTTGCAAAAACTAAGTGCAGCACAAGCAAGTGATCTTGTATTGAGTTATAACTCACCTTTAGGGGTTCGTTTTCACTACTTAAAAGGCACAACTGCCGATGCTGAAAAACAAGCTCGTATACAAAGTGGTAAACCTGGTAGCCCTTGTACAGAGAAGCATTTGGCGTTTAATACAGAGTTTACTAAAGAGCCTATTTGTACTGCATCTCAAAAATACCAGAAGCTAAAAATTGAACAATTACAAACACTTGATTTGCCAGCTGTTGAATACAATAAGCAAGTAAAGTTTGTGTTAGATAAAGAATGTTTATGTGTTGGATTGAGCAATTCGGCAGCATTGGAACACAATGAAATTTTCTTAAAAAAATATACTGCTGTTAATGTTTGTCCTGGTCCAAATATTGCCAATTTTTCAAAAGTAGTTTCTTTAAAAACTATGATCGATCACATTTATGGCAGAACCAATGTAATTACCAATACTAGCAGGCCACACATGTTTGTTGCAGAATTGTATTTGTATATTGATTATTTGAAAGAGCAGTTAGAAGATTTTTTTCAAACAAATCAATTTGCTAAAAAAGAAAAATACATAGCAAGTTTTTGTAAAAATTTAAGAGACGGAATTAACTATTATAATCAATTGCCAGAACAAGAAAAGATAGCTCAAAAACAGTTTATTAAAGATTTAAATAAAATTGAATTGGAGTTAGATGCGTTGAAATATCAGTATGAAATGTCTTTTGCATAAGCAATAGCAACTGTATTTCTATTCAATAAATTGGAATTTATAAAAACAGCAATTCTGGATTGTTAAGTTCTTGTTGGATCAATTTCTTTTTAGGAAATTGTAAGCAACTTATTATGCATTGAATAATTAATAAGTACAGCATATACTTGTTATAAGATGATAGGTAAAGTATGGCTACAAACGTGATGATTAGTGAGTTCCAAAACAATCTTTTTCTTGCTAAAATTTCATAGGCTTGAAATTTTTCCTCAGTATTTTCAATAGTTTGAATTGTTTGTAATTTTTTTCTAAGACCTCCTTTGTATATTAAGATAGGCACAATAAATAAGAAAATGAGTATGCTTTGGCCTGTATTTTCTGTAAACGGTATTTGAATAGGATTCTGAAGCCAAATGCTTAATAAGTAAGCTGATATTACAATTACACAGTTAATACAAATGAAAACAATAGCTTGTTTTTTTAACTGTTTTAAATTAAATATAACCAAATGCTCCTGCATACAAATTGTTTTATTTAAATCGTAATTTACTTACATCTGAACTCACCAACAAATAATTATAAATTTTTACATAGGTATATGTATGCTTACTAGTGTGCCTTTGTTGGGCACTGCATCCCACTCAACTGTGCCTTGTAAGTAAGTAATTCTTGCTTGAATATTTTTTAAGCCAATACCTTCAGTTAAATTTTTATCGTTGAAATTAAATCCAATGCCATTGTCTTCAATGGTGCAACTTAAGCCATCTACATCTTTAATTATTGCAATATCCAATTGGTTGGCTTTGGCATGTTTAATTACATTGTTTACAGTTTCTTGTATTACTCTGTAGAGTACAATTTCAACAGTATCTGGCAATCTATTGTCTAAACCTTCTGAGTGTAAATTTACTTTTAATTTTTTGTGGTCTATTTTATCTACAAAGGTTTTTATAGCAGATGATAAGCCAGATTTTAATAAAGCATTGGGCATCATATTGTGGCTTACAGTTCTCACTTCTTTGCAGCTTTCATCGGTTAAAGCCATTGTTTTTTCTAACAATGCAGCTTCTTGTGGCGTTAACGAAGTAAGTTTATAAGCAAGGCTAGATAAGTTCATTTTTACAGCACTCATCATTTGTCCAATACCATCGTGTAAATCGCTTGCAATTCTTTTGCGTTCTTTTTCCTCTGCCGCTAAAATAGCCATTGCTGCATTGTTTTTCTCTTTTAAAATTGCAGTGGCCATTTCATTTTTTAGTGCATTTTTTTTACGAGAAAAATACAAGAAAACTAAACCCAAACTCAG
>JAGOUF010000341.1 GCA_018061385.1 Chitinophagaceae bacterium
AACCTGCACTAATACCTGCACTCAAACTAAATCCATTGTTGTTATTAGGCGTAGGGTTTATGTTAATCATTAATGGTGCAGTAATATAGCCTGCATATAATTTGTTTTTAGAAAAACTAATGGTATCGTTAAAAACAAAAGGTGCAGGATCTTTTCGATAGCTAACATTTCTATCGTATCTAAAATTGTACATTTCTAAACCTAAGCCATATTTTAAGTTGAGTACATTTTTAGAAATGTTTTGCTTCTTCATAAAAATCCAAATGTTTACGTTTGAACTTTTTCCAGCATTTAATCGCATACTGTTTCTTGTAACATCTCCAGCAGTAGTATTTAAAGTTCTTAAATAATTGCTAGCTTGTGCAGTAGCGTAATTGGTATTATCGGTTAAATTGGTAAAACCTAAATCTACAATCCACCAATTAATACTTGAATTCCTTTTTTTCTTTTTTCCTGAATTGTAAGAAACATCAACCCCTTTTTTTGTACTGATTTCTATTGATACAGACTTTTTTTCTTTTTTTACAATAATAAAGTTTCCTGCTTTTACTGTATCAGTTTTTGTAGTATCACTTTGGGCCATAGTTTGTAATGCAACCAATAAGGTTGTTGCTAGTAGTATTTTTTTCATCTTATGTAATTTTAAATTTTAAAGCGTATTTGCTGTAGCTATATAACTATCTTGATTGGATGTTTTTTTAGATTTTGTAAACAATTCCTTTGCCTTTTTTAATAATCCATCTACCTTGTTTTTGTTAAGTTGCATATTGCCAATATAAACAGTATTGTTAGAGGCAATATCATCCTCATCTTCTTCTAAAGGTTTATAAACAGTGGTACGTATTGTATTGTTGATTGGTTGTGTTTTATGTACAGTTTGAATTGAAGTACTTGCAAGATCTGTTGATTTAACAACTGCATTCATTGGGTTATTGGTTTCTATTTTAGTATTTATAACACTTGCAATTTCATTTTTTTGGCTACCAATAGGATTGCTTGTATTGTTTGCAATTGCTTGTTGAGGTGCAACAACAATTACAGTTTGTGCAATTGTATTTTTTGGGTTGATATTTTTTACAAATTGTTTTGTTTCAATCGTATTATTGGGTTGTAAAATCGGCATTTTTTGTGGCTGATTTGTAGCTGTACTACTTTCTATTTTTAACGGTTGTGGTGTAGAAGAAGTTACAGTAGTTACTACATTTTTTTTGCTACCATTGTTATTGTTTACAGATACTGTTGAAGTTGCTGTTGATTGATTTTGTTTATTGGTAAAAATCCAAGACATAACTGCAAATAACAATATTGCAGCTGCAACAGAGAGGCGTTTAATCCACATAAATACCACAGGCTTCTCTTCTTTTTTATACAAGCTTTTTTTATCGGGACAAACAATTTGTTCTGTTGGTAAAACTGTATTTTTTAATGCTGTAAAGTTGGCTTGTAGTGTTGGGTTTTGTAATACAAATGTTTCAACTTCTTGTTTTGTATTATCGTTCAATTCATTGTCTACATATAATAAAAACTTTTCTTCGTAATTGCTGGTATTAATGGCAGTATTTTCATTTTTATATAAACTGCTTTTATCAAAAATTAAGGTTTCATCCGCCATAAGTTTAGCATCTAACAACATGTTTAATTCTTGCTGTAAATCTGTATTGGCTTGCAAAAAATTATTTACAGCTTGTTCCTCTTGAGAGTTTAATTCCCCATCAATATATAATAATAAAAAATCTTCGTAATTGTTGCGATTAATGTTCATGGCTTTTGTTTTAGTTTATTGAGTTATTTTCTTACAACACATTTTCTGGTTTCACCAAATAATCTCTTAAAGCTAGTCTTGCACGGTGTAGGTAAACTTTTACTTGACTTTCGTTCAAGCTCATAATTTTTCCTATTTCTTCATAATTATACCCTTCATAATCCTTTAGCATAATCAAACTTTTTTGCGTTTCGTTTAAACGGGTTAAAGCATTCATTAATACTTCTTTTGTATTGCTGTTTGTTTGATAGCCAATTTTAGTTTCGTCTTTAAATTCTTCTTTTAATTGTATTCTTTTATTTTTTCTAATATGATCAATCATTTGGTTGTAGGCCACAGTAAATAAATACGATTTTGCTTTATCGTTTTCTACAATTTCTCTATTTCGCCACATTTTTTCAAATGCTGTTTGAACAATATCTCTAGCATCTTCTTCATGCTTTAAATTTTTAACGATGAACCTAAATACGTTGTCGGCATACTGGGTTACACAATCATTGTAATTTTTTTCGGTCATAAACAGTCGGAATAATAAATCTAAGAATGGTTGCCTTGTAATGTATTATACGTTACAAGATAAAATATGTTACACGTTAAAGAAAAAAAATATTCTTTTCGTAAAGTGCATAGTTGAATGAATTTAAGTTTACACAATTCAGCTAAAAAATTAGGCAGCTTTCTTTCTGTAATTCACTAAAAAAACGCCTCCAAATATTAAAACTGTAGCAATTAATTTAGTAAGTGTAAGCTTTTCATCAAATAAAATCATAGAAGTTATTGTGGCAAAAACTGGTTGCGTATAAATGTATGTGCCAACCACCGATGAACCTAAAGTTGCAATGCCATATACCATAAACATATAAGCTAAAAATGTTGCACCAATTACAACAAAAGCCAAAGCAAACCAATGGTGCCATAAAAACCCTTGCCAATAAACTTGTGTAAAATCATTGTATCCAATTGGAATAATAATTAATGCTCCAATTAAAAATACCCAACGAATTACATGTAAAGGTTTATACGTTTCCATTAAAGGTTTTACCAATACTAAATAAAATGCATACGATATTGCATTAAAAATAATGAACAAATCACCTTGAATGCTGCTGCCTTCATCGCTAGAAGTTTTTAAAAGAATTAAAATTGCACCACCAGCAATACCCAATATTAAACCCAAGGTTTTATTAATGGTAATTCGTTCTTTTATCAGCCAAGCTGCAATTACAATAATGGCAATTGGTGTACTTAATGCCAATAATGCTGTGTGAATTGCACTTGTTAAGGCTGCACCTTTTATAAAAAATATTTGATTAATGGCAACTCCTGTTAAACCACAAATTAAAAATAATGGAATGTGCTTTTTTTGAATAGATGCACTTGTACCATTGGGTTTTAAAAAGTACAACAACCAAAATAAACATAAGGAAATGCCAACCCTTATAACATTTACAGCCAATGGTGGCATTAGAGATGGTGTAATATGTTTAATTGCTACAACGCCAGTACCAAAGAAAAAATTACCCAACAATACCAGTGTATGTGCTTTTAACTTTTTGTTCATTGGGTGCAAATTAACAATACTATTTAAGCAAACTTTCTACCAATTGCGGAATTAATTGATTGGTGGTTGTTTGTTGAAATTGTGGCAACGTAAAATTAAATTGTTGTGCTTTTTGTACTACTTCAATTAAATTAAATTGATGTTGCTGTACACTTAAACACCAATGTTGTTGTAAGAGTTTTTTTGCCAAAAACTCTTGTTCTGTTTGTCCTGGCGTTGGTATTACAATACATTTTTTTTGAAGTGAGAAAAGTTCCATTAAACTGGTATAAC
>JAGOUF010000342.1 GCA_018061385.1 Chitinophagaceae bacterium
CTGTGTTGTTTCTATTTTCAGTAATAGCCATCCATTTGGCTACTTCAATTAAATGACCATTAATTTTTCCATGCTTAATAATTGCTGCATATTGTTTTATCCATTCATCATCAAACACACCTAAGCTGCCATCTTTTAACAACACCGCTTTTTGACTAGCCATTAATATCTTTTGCAATTCTTTTAATGGTATTTCTTCTTTCCCAAAAAAAGTTTTCATATCAACAACAACTCTAGTTTCAGTTTGCTCTAGAATAGTAAAGTTGGTTAAAGCTTTAAATGCAGAATATTTAAAATGCTTTAACATGTCCATTCCTATCAACTCAATATTCTCGTTTAACAATTGATGATAGGCCTTTAAAAACCATTGCTTCTTTTGAGCATCGGCAAAACTTAAATAATAATATCCATTTTTTTGTTTTGGAAAATTAACATGTAAAGCCTCTATTGTTTGTATAAAAGATTGCTCTGCAAGTTCATTTCTTTTAATAGAAAAACTAATACCATGATGTTTGGTTTCAATGGTTTTAGTAAATGAACCATCAACTACAAAACCATCATACAACCATTGTGGTGTAAGCATTAAAAATGCATTGCTCAACTCACTCAATAAAATTCTATTGGTTGGTACAACGTCAATTTCATTGGTAGCAAATAAATTATTTTTATTAACTGTATAATCTGCTTCTAAAGTATTTAATATATGTTCTACAAAACTACTTTCGTTGTGTTGATACAACTGAATGTTCTTGTTCAACCATTCAATTGTTTGATAGTCGGTATAAGACAAAATAAAATATTCACTCTTACTTTCTAATAAAAAATAATGTCTATTAAATTTCGAAAGTGGAAAAGCTGTTCCATTTAATTCAACATAAATTAATACACTATAACATTGTTGGTGTTGTATAATTTCAAAAGAAAGTATTGGCTTAAAAACACTAAAGCAACATAAAGAAGTACGATAAGATTTTTGATTGGCGGTTAAAACTTTTTGATAAAATTTTAATACCGGAAAAAATGGTTTTAGTTTGTTTAAAGCATCATATAAATAGCGTACCAATGCATTGTGTGTAAAGTTTTCAGCATCTTTCCCTGCACGTTGTTTTGCATAACGTTGTTGTATATCGTTCCACTCTTGCATAATTGCTTTTTCACTATACAACATCAAAGTATCTTGTACAATTTTTGGAAGTGTGGCAAAGTGAGTAGCAATGGTAGATTTATCCAATCCATACACATTGCTTTCAATAGATTGATTGTTTTTTACAATATGTAAACTTTGAACAATAGCATAAGAATGCCCAATTTCATTAGGCATTAATACCAACGCAACTTTTTCATGATTATTTGCCATAGTTACAACTCACTTAAGCAATTTTGTGAGGGAAGCAATAGTACAATTTTTAGTGTTGAATTGGCATTGAATCCATAAAAAAATTGTGTACAATTATTTATAAACAAACAACCCTAAACAGAAATATATTTGACCCGTTAATGCAAACTAAAGAACAAATATTAAAACAGTATTGGGGCTATCCTTCTTTTAAGGGAGATCAAGCTGCAATCATTCAATCTGTTTTAGATGGAAAAGATACTGTTGCATTATTACCAACGGGCGGTGGGAAATCAATTTGCTTTCAAATTCCTACATTAATGCAAGAAGGCGTTTGCTTGGTAATTTCTCCATTGATTGCTTTAATGAAAGATCAGGTAGAAAATTTACAGAAAAGAAATATTGCTGCAATTGCTTTAGTAAGTGGCATGAGTTATTATGAGTTAACGACTGTTTTAAAACGTGCAGCACAAGATGAATATAAATTTATTTATTTATCGCCAGAGCGATTAGAAACAAATTTATTTCAAGAATATTTAGCTCAATTAAATGTTAATAGTATTGCGATAGATGAGGCTCATTGTGTTAGTCAATGGGGTTACGATTTCCGTCCTCCCTATTTACGAATTGCCAATTTAAGAAACAGTTTACCCAATACACCATTTATTGCTTTAACTGCTTCGGCAACAACATTGGTGCAAAAAGATATTGTAGATAAACTACAATTAAAGCAACCCAATATTTATCATTCATCATTTGAAAAACCCAATTTATCTTACTCTGTTTTTAAGATAGATAGTAAAATAAATAAAGCGTTACAAATTTTACAGAATGTTGCTGGTAGTAGTATCGTTTATTGCAGCAATAGAAAAGAAACCAAACGCATTGCATTGTTGTTGCAGCAACATGGGTTTAGTGCCGATTTTTATCATGCAGGGTTAACACAAGCTGAACGTAGTGCAAAACAAACAGCTTGGATTGAAAACAAAACAAGAATTATTGTTTGCACCAATGCTTTTGGAATGGGGATTGATAAGCCAGATGTAAGAACTGTAATTCATTTAAGCTTACCCGATTGCATAGAAAATTATTATCAAGAAGCTGGTAGAGCTGGTAGAGATGGCAACAGAGCTTACGCTGTTTTATTGTACCAACCAACTGATATTGCTACATTACAATTGTTGCCACAAGAAAAATTTCCTACGTATGAAGTCATTCAACAAGTGTATCAAGCTATTGCCAACTACTTACAAATTCCAATTGGCGTTGGCGAAGGAAAATATTATGATTTTAATTTGATAGAGTTTTGTAACAATTTTAAACTCAATTTTCATGTGGTAATGAATGTACTTAAAATTTTAGAACAACAAGGGCATTTAGCATTTAACGAAAATATTTTTTTACCATCTCAAGTAGAATTTACAACAGATAAATACACCATTAACAATGTAGAAAATGTGTACCCCAATATCGATGCAACTATGAAGGCATTGTTGCGTACTTACGAAGGTATTTTTGAACATAGAGTTTCTATCAACGAAAAGCTATTGGCCAAGGTTGCAAAATTACCTTACGAAAAAATTTATGCCGATTTGAGAACTTTAAATAGCTATGGAATTATAGAATATTGGCCACAAAAAGAAACGCCACAAATTTATTTTTTAGTAAATCGAGCTCCTGCTGAGCATCTTTATTTTAATACTTCAATATACAACACACGTAAACAATTGTACGTACAACGCATTGCTGCAATGGTTGATAACATTGAACAAACCAATATTTGTAGAAGCAAATTTATATCAACTTATTTTGATGACAATACAGTAAAAGATTGTGGCATTTGCGATAATTGTTTGGCCAAGAAACAGCTTGAACTTAGCACTATTGAGTTTGCCAATATTCAAGAAAAAATTTTAAATGCCATCTCAATAAGTGGTATAAACATTAAAGCGTTACAACAAAATCTTAAGAATATTCCTAAAGAAAAACTCCAACAAGTGCTGGAGTTTTTAATCAACGAAAATTATTTAAGTATGAATACTATCGGATTGATAAATAAAAAAAACTAAAAGAAACTTTTCTTTTTATTACTTCTTCCGCCCAAGCCTAATGCACCTAATAAGCTTCTAGTAATCATATTTGCTGCTGTTCTTCCTACTTGTTTTAATACAGGATTGTCAAAAAAACCAGGCTCTTCTTTTTCTTTTTTTGTTTCTTCTTTTTGTTCTATTTCAACTTTACTTTTTT
>JAGOUF010000343.1 GCA_018061385.1 Chitinophagaceae bacterium
TGTACACTTAAACACCAATGTTGTTGTAAGAGTTTTTTTGCCAAAAACTCTTGTTCTGTTTGTCCTGGCGTTGGTATTACAATACATTTTTTTTGAAGTGAGAAAAGTTCCATTAAACTGGTATAACCACTTCTACAAATAATGTATTCACTTTGTTGAACAATGTTCAGTAAATCGGTTCCCATTAAATGTTTGTGTATAGTACAGTTGTTGGTAGACGTAAGACTGGTATCATTATTGGGCAATCCTCTTAATACAACAGCAGTTCCTTTAAACTCACCAATTTGTTGTAGTATTTTTTCTTCTAAAATACTTCTTTGAGGTTCTGGACCAGATAACAATACACACAAATCGTATTTTTTTTGTACAGTTTCAGTTGGTTGAAATCTACTTAATAAGCCCAAATAATATACAGGAATAAAAGGCATTTTTTTAGGGTGAGATAATACACCAGCTAAGTTGGGTTCGTCTTTAAAATCTGGAATCCAACAAGCCGTAAAACGATTGATGTAACGATAATTTATTTGTTGTACTATATTGGTTAATGCTGTAAATGGAGTTTGTATAGTAAGCTGATGGGTAATAAATACACAAGGAATTTTTGAAGTATATAAGCCAAACCTATTATCGCTAATTACTAAGTTAATTGAATGTTCTTGTATAATTTTTTGCAACCAATTGTGCTCGTACCAAATGGTTTTAAGAATTTTTGGGATTTGCATTCCAATTTTAAAAGGCAACATCCATTTGTTTTTAGAATAGGCAATTTTATAGCCTTTAAGTTCAACAAAATGTACGGTTGGAAACTCTTGTTGTAATAAAATTTTGGGTTTTTCGGATGCTGCAATAATTACTTTATAGCCATTGTTTATTAGACTGTGTATAATTGGAATACAGCGTGTAGCATGACCTAAACCCCAATCTAGTGGGGCAATTAAAATGGTTTGTATGTTAAAATTTTTGTTTTGCAAAGCGTAAATGTAATTTATTACAAGAGAAATACTAATTTAGACAGATATATGAAACGTTTAAACCAAATTATTATTCTGTTGTTATTAGTAACGATAACAGCCTCTTCTTGCAGCATTTTTGGTAAAAGCAGAAAGGACAAATCGTGTATGTGCCCTACTCGAAAAGTAGTAGGTTAATATGTAAAGTATGCATGAAACTAATAGAGATTTATTGGTAATTTCAAAAAGTATCACTTTGGCAAATGAAGCCATTATGCAATATCAAATTACTTGCTTGCATGAAATTTTGCATAATACAGAAACTGCCCTCAACTTTTGTACTGCACACGAGGTAATAGATATTAATAGAGGAAAAATTATTACAAAATCTTTATTGGTACAACAAGCAATTGAATTAAAGGGTAAGAAACCTTTTGTTTTTATTAGCTGTAAAAATTAAATTTATTTTTCATCTTTCCATTTCCATAAGTGTAGACAAGCGTATGTTTTATAGGGGCTCCATTTATTAGAAATTTGTATCATTTTTTCTTTCAATTGTTTTCTATTGCTTGTATCTAATTTGTAAAGTTTTATCATCGCTTGTTGAATGGCCAAATCGTCTACTGCAAAAACGTCTTCTCTTTGTAAACTAAACATCAACAGCATTTCAACCGTCCATTTACCAACTCCTTTTATTTGAGTAAGCAATTCAACAATTTCTTCATTGCTCAACTGCTGCAATTTTTTATCTGTAATTTTTTGTTCAATGCAAAAAGTTGCAACATTTTGTACATAGTTTACTTTGGCATTGCTTAAACCAATACCTCTCAATTGATCAAAAGAAGTATCTAAAACCTGTTGTGGTTTAGGTTCTTTTTGGTTGTAAAGATTTAAAAAACGGGTATAAATTACTTGAGCAACTTTGGTATTTAATTGTTGGCTCATAATACTTGCCATTAATCTTACAGCAATATTTTTTTGCAGGGCTAATTCGTGTAAATCAGTTCCCAAACAAATTGACAATTTTTTATCTTTTAACAAATGCTCTTTATAACTCATGTTTTTAATAATATATTTTAAACGAGATTGTTTACATTTAAACATACAATAGAATATTATGAAATATACATTGCTGTTTATTTTTTCTTTTATACTACTTACTGCAAAGGCTCAAACAAAAGACGAAAAGGCTATTTTGCAAATGCTAAAAACCCAAGAAGCTGCTTGGAACGAAGGCAGTTTAGAAAAATTTATGATTGGTTACTGGCAAAGCGATAGCCTAATGTTTATTGGTAAAAATGGCCCAACATATGGTTATGAAAAAACATTGGCTAACTATAAAAAAGGATATCCGGATACAGCCCACATGGGAAAATTTACTTCTACTGTTATTAGTCTAAAAAAATTATCTGCAAAATATTACTTCGTAACTGGCAAATGGTTTTTGCAAAGAAGTGTTGGTAATGCAACAGGTTTTTATACGTTGTTATTGAAAAAAATTAAAGGAAAATGGTTGGTAGTTGCAGATCATAGTAGTTAATACGTTTTTACTCTTTCTTTAATGCTTGATATACTTGATTTAACCAATTTTCTCCAGTTAAATAAATGGTTGGTTTAATACCTTCTTTGTCTACCGAAAATCCAGTGTTTAACCAGAGTTGTCTATTTATAGGTAGTTGTACTTTAAGTGCGGTACAAGTTGTTTTATATTGTACTATATTTCCGTAGTCCATCATTCCACCAGAGTTTTCACCAAATACAATTACTTTATCACTTTGTCTTGCAATTATGGTAAAAAGCTCGCCACTACTAACCGTATTTTTGTTTATTAGTATGCCAATCTTTTTTGGAAACGGCAGTGTTTTTTCTAAAGTAATTGTATCTATTGCTTTGCCACTTGTATTGAAAAATTTTCCATAATTGGCTTTCATTGAATCAAAATAATCATCGTATTTTTTTTTGTTTTTTGTATCG
This sequence comes from Chitinophagaceae bacterium, assembly GCA_018061385.1. Taxonomy (GTDB): domain Bacteria; phylum Bacteroidota; class Bacteroidia; order Chitinophagales; family Chitinophagaceae; genus UBA1930. The sequence continues at coordinate 2,925 of JAGOUF010000343.1, forward strand.
AGATTTTCGTATATGTCTTTAATGTAAGCGTTAAACCACGTATCAAAATTTTGAGGTGTCATTCTCATTTCTGCTTTGTATTCTATGATTGGTTTAGTATAAAAATATTTTAACAGTTGCATGCCAACTTCGTAATCTCCACCTGAGTTATTGCTTAAATCTATTGTCCAATAGGGAATTGTTTCTAGTTGTTTCTCATATTTTTTCAGTAGATATTCTAACTGTTCGTAAGAGTTGTTTTGGAAGCTTGGAAAAGTAAATACAGCCATATCATTTCCTTTAAAAGTAATACTTGGGGCATATTTATCTTTACTCATTTCGTATTCTTCAATATCTCTTTTGGTTGTTACATTGGGGCTTATTTTTTCAAAAAAAATAATATCAAAATCTAAAATATTGTCTACGAGTTTTACTAGATGTTGAGAAGTATCTGTTTTATCGCCTTGATAAAAAGTTCCTTTGTAGGTATTGTTATTTTTCTCAATTGTAAGTTTTACTTCACCAGCTTTCCAATTGCTATTTGTTGTGGTAAGAATAGTTGCATAAAATAAGTGTTCATTAATTTTGGTAATGCCCAATGTGTAACTTGAACTAATATAAATACCTTCTATTGGGTCTAAGTTTTTTTGATTGGCAAGATAGTTTTCAATTTGCTTTT
>JAGOUF010000344.1 GCA_018061385.1 Chitinophagaceae bacterium
GCTGTAATTACAGTGCCTGCTTATTTTAACGATGCTCAACGTCAGGCAACAAAAGAAGCTGGCGAAATTGCAGGTTTAACAGTAAAACGTATTGTAAACGAACCTACAGCTGCTGCATTGGCGTATGGTTTAGATAAAAAAGGACAAGATCAAAAAATTGCTGTATTTGATTTAGGTGGTGGAACTTTCGATATTTCTATTTTAGATTTAGGCGATGGTGTTTTTGAAGTAAAATCTACCAATGGTGATACACACTTAGGTGGTGATGATTTTGATAAAGTAATTATGGATTGGTTGGCTGATGAATTTAAAGCTCAAGAAGCAATTGATTTACGCAAAGATCCAATGGCTTTACAGCGTTTAAAAGAAGCTGCCGAAAAAGCAAAAGTTGAATTAAGCTCTACTTCTGAAACAGAAATTAACTTGCCATACATTACTGCTGTTGATGGTGTACCTAAACACTTGGTAGTAAAATTAAGCAAAGCAAAATTTGAAGCATTGGCCGATAAGTTATTTGATCGTTGTTTACGTCCTTGTGAAGCTGCATTAAAAGATGCTGGTTACAGCACTTCTCAAATAGATGAAATAATTTTGGTGGGTGGTTCTTCTCGTATTCCTAAAGTGCAAGAAATTGTAGAAAAATTCTTTGGTAAAAAACCAAACAGAAGTGTTAATCCTGATGAAGTTGTTGCAATTGGTGCAGCTATTCAAGGTGGTGTTTTAACTGGTGAAGTTAAAGATGTATTGTTGTTAGATGTTACACCTTTAGGTTTAGGTATTGAAACAATGGGTGGAATTATGACAACCATGATTGGTAGCAACACAACCATTCCTACTAAGAAAACTGAAGTATATTCTACTGCAAGCGATAACCAACCTGGTGTACAAATACATGTATTACAAGGTGAACGTCCAATGGCTGCTCAAAACAAAAGTTTGGGTATGTTTAACTTAGATGGTTTACCACCAGCACCAAGAGGCGTACCTCAAATTGAAGTAACTTTTGATATTGACGCTAATGGTATGATACATGTAAGTGCAAAAGATAAAGGCACTGGCAAAGAACAAAAAATTAGAATTGAAGCTGGTAGTGGTTTAAGTAAAGAAGAAGTAGAAAAAATGAAAGCTGAAGCTAAAGCCCATGAAGCTGAAGATAAAGCTGCAAGAGAACAAGTAGAAAAAATTAACCAAGCCGATAGTTTAATTTTTCAAACAGAAAAACAATTGAAAGAGTTTGGCGAAAAAATACCAGCCGATAAAAAAGCTCCTATTGAAGTTGCTTTAGAAAAATTAAAAGAAGCTCATAAAGCACAAGATGGTACAGCAATTGATACAGCTTTAGCAGAAATGAATACTGCTTGGACTGCAGCAAGTGAAGAAATTTACAAAGCACAAGCTGAAGCAGGTGGAGCACAACCACAAGGAGAAGCACAACATGATGCTGGACAACAACAAGCTAATGCAAACGATCATGTTGAAGATGCACAGTTTGAAGAAGTGAAATAGATTAGGATTGCAATATTTAAAGGGTCGTTTATTCGACCCTTTTTAATTAAAATTTATAATATGAGAAAGATTGAGAATGTTAACATTTATTGTGAACAATCATTTAACTCTAAAACCAAAATAGAAGAAGTTGACCTCCCTGTACAATACTATTTTAGTGAAATAAGTAAATGGAGAAAATGTGGAAGAATATCAAATATTCAATTTAAAGAAAATAAATCTTTAATTGCCGAATTAACAATTTACTCCGATGATATTGATTTAACTGGGCTTTATCCTGTTGCAACTTTTAGTGATAATCGAATAATAGTAGTTTCATTGCAAAAAGGTATTGAAAATCATGCAAATAAAGACATGCTTAAGCCTCTCGAAAAATATCCACTTATTACATTCTTAGCAGCTTACTAGCTTCTTATATGGGTTTGTGTCCCACGAACCGAAAATAATTCTGTTCTTGTTTGAAAACGCAATCAAATGGAGTTAAACACATTCCTCAAAATCTTTTTAAATTAATAAGCATATATTATATTTACCAAAATTAAACATATGGGAAATTTTGGTTTTCAAGAATTATTGATTATTGCTATAGTAGTAATACCACTTTCAATCTATTTTATTGTTCGATTTATTTTCAGATATGGGAAAACTAAGGGGAAATTAGAAGAAATAGAAAAACAACAAAATAACTTAAAGAAATAAGAAAGTTCTTCGCCGTTGTTGGTGTTCTTCACCAACAATTAGCTCTTCGAAGCTTATAGCTTCGAAAGTAGTATTCTGTAGCTTTTAGCTACTAAAATAAAAAGATGAAGCCTTTGAAAATCTATGTCTTTTTGTTAGATAGATTCCTCTATCGGTTGGTGTCCCACCAACCTGAAAACAATTAAATTTATATTTAAAAAACAAGCAATTTGGTTTACTTTAGTTTCAGTTAATTACCAGAAACAAATTATCCTGTATAGGTTGGTGAGACACCAACCTATAGACAAAAATAAGATTAAGCACTCCCTCCTATCGGCTGGTGTCCCACCAACCGAAAATAACTAGATTCATATTTAAAAAAAAGCAATTAAGTTTACTTTGATTTCAGTTAATTACCAGAAACAAATTATCCTGTATAGGTTGGTGAGACACCAACCTATAGACAAAAATAAGATTAAGCACTCCCTCCTATCGGCTGGTGTCCCACCAACCGAAAATGACTAGATTTATATTTAAAAAAAAAGCAATTAAGTTTACTTTGATTTCAGTTAATTACCAGAAACAAATTATCTTGTATAGGTTGGTGAGACACCAAAAAAAAGAGAAAATAGAGAAAAAACAACAGCCACTATTCTTCAGCCTTTTTTGCAGCATCTTGTATCATTGCTTCTAAAACCTTCATATCAATATCGGCAAGTTTATTAATATAAATACAACCACCATTTGTTTTGTGCTTGCCCAATTTCTCCAACATTTCATTTTTGTTATTCAACCCAACAGTAAGGTAAAGAGATAAATTTGCTTTACGGGGAGCAAAGCCAATTTTAAACCAATCAACTTCTCTGCCACTTGCAGGACTTGTATAACGTTTAAAACCAAAACCTACAATAGAGCTACTCCAAAGTGTAGGTTCTTCGGCAGTTGCCTTTTTAAATATGTCTAACAAAACAAAAGAATCTTTTCGTTTTTGTTCACTCTCTAATGTATGAATAAAATCCTCTACACTAGCGGTGGTAGGCTTGGTTTTTATTACAGCAAGTTTTGATTTTTTTTCAGCCATAGTATAAAATTGTTAGCGTAAATATAATTATTCCATTTTTTCGGTACAATTAATAATCGCCTAATTAAAGTGTATAGAGCAAGGTTTATCAATGTAATAATCTCTTAAAAGTAATTATGAAATTTATGACAATCCATTCTTGATTGAATAGTATTATTGTTCAGCTTTTAGAAACACTAATTAATTTTGAAAATATTAAAAGAGAATTTACTTTGCAAGTAAGTAAAAAACATGAACCAAAAATTAAATGAAAGTAAAAGCTTCGAGGTAAACCAATTTGGTTTAATTAATATTATTAAAGGTGCTTTCTTTTCAT
>JAGOUF010000345.1 GCA_018061385.1 Chitinophagaceae bacterium
TTGAACAAACAATTTTTTACCTGTAACATCAGTTAATTCAATCAACACTTTGCAGTCTTCTATAGCCTCTAGTGTAAGGTTTGCAGTTGTAGTAGCGGGATTTGGATAAATACTTGTTACTTCAGCCTTTATTAATTTACGAGCTTTAATACAAATAATTTTACTTAAACTGGTTTTACCATCTTTATCAATTTGTTTTAAACGATAGTATGCTAGGTTGTATAGCTGATTTTTATGGCTGTATGAGTAACTACTTATACCAGAACTATTACCATTAGAAGCTTTTGAGTTTACAAAATCGATTGTTGCAAAATCTTGCCCGTTAAATGAATGTTGAATTTCAAATCCTTTATTATTTTGCTCACTAATGGTTGTCCATTTTAATATGTTAAACTCCTCTGCTTTTTCGCCAGAGAAATTGCCAAATTCAATAGGTAGAGTACTGCCTATTGTGTACCTATAAATAAAGTCATTTGGGGTTCCTTGTCCCAAACAAATCAACGTTCTTAACCCAGGATTTATGGTTGTACTTAAAAACGCTCCTCCAGCTAATTGGCTTGTATTATTTGTACCAGATGAGTCAAGAAAGTTATTGTGAGTATGGTCTGGAATACCTGTTGAAATAGGAATACGTACCAAATTGCAATTATTAGGAGTTCCTTGGTTATAAATCCAAAGCCAAGGACCACCGCCTGTACTAGTTGTATCATACCCTGAACCATACATGCCTGCTAAGCCATGTGTTGCAGCAGGTATTGTTTGTAAAGTTGTTCCGGTTAAAGAGATTAATCTTAAATCTGTGGTAAAATTGCCAACCCAAAAACCACCAGCTCCAGCATTTGCTGTTGGCACGTAACTTAGGTGTCGTACATTCAATGGTGCTGTTATTGTACTTACTTGCGTTTTTGTTACTGGGTTAATTTTTGATATTGTTGTTGTATTAAGACCAGCATAAATTGATGTACCATCCCAAGCCAATGCCCTTATACCAGTAATACCAGGTATAGTAAATCTTTCTAATAAGGTGCCAGTAGTAGAAATTCGAAATAAGCTATCACTACCCCAACGAGCTACCCAATACTCTGTACCTGTATACGTTACACCAGCCTGCCCTCGAGCCCCTGTAATTGCAGTTACATTAAGATTAGACTGAAAGGTTAATACTTGAGCATTAAGCTTGTTTTTATTTACAAAGCATAATAATTGAAGAATTGACAATAAAAGAATGTAGTTTTTTCTCATAACTTATTTTTAATTTGTACACAATTTAAAAAATTTTTTATTAACCCCAAAACAAATTATAGTAAAATTTTACTGCCAATTTTAACTCTACGTTTTTATTAAACAAGTTTAAAAACTTAAGAGGTCTATAGATATAGCATCTGTAAACTTTATTATGAATCAATTAGTTTTTTTGAGATAATGTTTTTTGGGATCTACCTTCTAAAATAATAAACGGAGTAATGAATAAAGCGGTATTACCAAAAACTTGAATAGCTAAATTTAGAAGATACATGAGTTTAGATTTTATACTCTTTTCAAAAGCATTGTAAAAACCAAAATGCAACAACAAAATAGTTTGATATTTTGTGTAAATGCTTCGGTATTCGTTTATAGTTAATAACCTTTCTGTCCAACTACCAGTAATAGGATCACAAGTGTTTGTTGGATGATTTATTTCAACAGGCAAAGTTTTGGTTTGTAAATAAATTTCCACTGCTTTCTCAATATCGTCTTTTCTCAACCCTCTCGTTCTTATTGCAAGTTGTTGTAAAATATTTTCTGCTATCGCAGGATGATAAGCTTGTATAATTCTTTTTCTAACTTCGAAAAAACAAACACCAGCCCATTTATTTTCTTGTGCTGTTTGAAAAGCATTGCTATCTTCTAATTCATCTTTTAATTGCAATTTTTTAAGTTGCTTCGACTTAAACCAATTTTCAGCAACTGAAGCTGTTGTAAAAATAGTGATCATTTGCTTATTTATACTGTACAAGTTATCAAATAAGTGATTTAAATTGTACACATGTTCAATTACATCTGTACCCACAACAATGTTCAATTGCTTATTAGAAAAGTGTTTAACCAATGTATCTTCGTTACCAATAATCCAACCATCTAACTCAATATTTAACTGTTTACTCAGTTGTTGTGCTGCCAATAAAAAACTAGCACTTACATCGCTTGCATACACTTGTTGTACACCACAAAATTTTGCAAACAATGCCAGCAAACCATTACCAGTACCAAAGTCTAGCAAAGCCACATTGGTTGAGTTGGTTGCCGCAAATGCCTTTTCTAAAACATACGCATAAATGCGTAAATAATGCTCTTTATGTTGCAACAGCGTTTGTAAATACTGCTGTGCATAAGCATCATGGGTTATGGCAGCAGGTACAGCAGTATTCAATTGCTGTACAAAAGCAGGTATAAAATTTTTAAATGGTTGCATTTATCTTTTTTCGAATAACCACCAAAGTTTTTTTCGTGGCTTCACTGTATAATTTTTCTTTACATAACTCTCAATATGATCAATAGCTTCATCAAAATCATCGGTTAACAAAACCAATTTCATATCTTCTTGGGATATCGTTTGCTCTTCAATCATTAATTGAATATAATCTAACAATGGTTGAAAATATTTTTTACCATACAATACTACTGGAAAATCGTTAATGGTTTTTGTTTGTATTAGTGTTAAGGTTTCAAACAACTCATCCATTGTACCAAATCCACCTGGTAAAATAATAAATGCATAAGAATATTTTACCAGCAATACTTTTCGGCTGAAAAAATAATTAAAGGTGATACTCTTGTGTATGTAAGGATTTTCTTTTTGCTCAAAAGGCAATTTAATATTGCAGCCCACACTTTCTCCACCATTTTCAAAAGCACCTCTGTTGGCAGCTTCCATAATTCCTGGCCCACCGCCTGTCATGGTTGTAAAACCCAATGTTGCTATACGTTTACCAAACTCTCTTGCAGCAATGTAATAGGCATGATCTTCTGTAAAACGAGCACTGCCAAATACAGTAATACATGGCCCTACAAAGTGCATTGTTCTAAATGAATAGATAAATTCTTTAAATATTTTCCACGCAAAACCCAGCTCATACATTCTTGGTTTGGGACCATCTAAATACACAGCTTTTTTTGCTGGAATGATTCTTTCTTTATTCATACGTTAAAAAACTATTTACAAGTATTACAGAACTATTGTAAGTTTAAAAAATGAAAAAAGCATTGGTACTTTTTCTGGCATTAAAAATATGCATTGCTGCGAATACGCAAACAAAAATGCGTATCGACAGAATTCAAACTACCACAAGCTGTAGCAATACTTTCGATTTTTTAAACAATGCTGTTGTAAAACAAACCGTTTTACAGCATATTAGCAACGCAGTAAATCAATATTGGAATTTACAAGCAGAAGATTTAGATAATACAGAAATTAATACTAAAATAAAACCCAATGGCAGCATTAGTAACGAACGTATAAATACTGCTTTAATTAAACCTGAATTTAATGGTTGGCACTTGTCATTGCATTTAAACGAAAATCAACCC
>JAGOUF010000346.1 GCA_018061385.1 Chitinophagaceae bacterium
CCATTGAGCAAAGCAAAAAATTTATGATGAAAGGAAAACATCATTTAATGAGTGCTTTAGATAAATAGTTACACCACATCTTGTATCATCCAAATATTACAACCGGTATGTCCTGAGTTGCCAAGTTGTTTATTCAAATATTGAAAGCCTAACATTTCATATACTTTTACTGCTTTATCCAGCTCTGGCAAAGTTTCTAAATATAGTTTAGTAAAGCCCAATTGTTTAGCACTAGCCATACAAAATTGAATCATTTTTTTGCCCAATCCTATATTTCTGGCAGATGGATGTAAATACATTTTTACCAATTCAATTGTATCATTGGGTAAACTTTCAGTAGGAAAAATACCTGCTCCGCCTACAACCATATTATTGTGTAATGCAATATAATATTGGCTTTTAGCTGTAGTGTTAAACAATTCAGATAAAGTATCGGTACTTGCATCAAAATAAACTGTACCTAGTTTATTGGCATTAAACTCTTCTAATGCAGTTCGTATAATTGTAGCAATCGAAGCATTATGCTGCTGCTGAATTGGAACAATATCAATGTCTTCTAAAATCAATTTTTTAAGAAATTTTTGTAGGCATTAATTAAATTGTTGGTACTACTATCATGCGAAGTAATTACAGCATTATTTTCTAACTCTGGTAAAATTTTATTGGCCAATTGTTTGCCCAATTCAACACCCCATTGATCAAAACTAAAAATGTTCCAAATTACACCTTGTACAAAAATTTTATGTTCGTATAAAGCAATTAACATTCCTAAACTAAAAGGTGTAATTTCTTTTACCAATATTGAATTGGTGGGTTTATTGCCTTGAAAAACTTTAAAGGGAGTAAGCTTTTTTATTTCTTCATCGCTTTTGCCAGCTTTCACCAATTCTGCTTTTACTTCTTCTTCTGTTTTACCGTTCATCAATGCTTCTGTTTGAGCAAAAAAGTTGCTCATTAGTTTATGATGATGATCGCCAATAGCATTGTGTGTAATGGCTGGAGCAATAAAATCGGAAGGAATTACAATAGTTCCTTGATGTATTAATTGGTAAAAAGCATGTTGACCATTTGTGCCAGGTTCGCCCCAAATTACTGGTCCAGTTTTGTAATCTATGGTGTTGCCATTTCTATCAATGCATTTTCCATTGCTTTCCATATTGCCTTGCTGAAAGTAGGCTGCAAAACGATGCATGTATTGATCGTAAGGTAAAATGGCTTCACTTTGTGCATTAAAAAAATTGGTGTACCAAATGCCCAATAATGCCATTAACACAGGAATATTTTGATTAAACTTTGCAGTTTTAAAATGTTCATCGGCTGCAAATGCACCTTTCAACAATTGCTCAAAATTGTCGTAACCTATAGTTAATGCAATGGATAAACCAATAGCACTCCATAAACTATAACGACCACCAACCCAATCCCAAAATTCAAACATATTGGCTGTATCAATTCCAAATTTTGCAACCTCTTTTTCGTTGGTACTTAATGCTGCAAAGTGCTTGGCAATATGAGTTTCATCTTGTACATGTTCTAAAAACCATTGTCTTGCAGTATGTGCATTGGTCATGGTTTCTTGTGTAGTAAATGTTTTAGAAGCAATTAAAAAAAGTGTTTCCTCTGGTTTTACTTTCTTTAAAGTTTCGGCAATATGACTTCCGTCAACATTACTTACAAAATAAGTTTCAATTCCTTTTTTCCAATAAGGTTTTAACGCTTCTGTAACCATTACTGGACCTAAATCGCTACCACCAATTCCAATATTTACAATATACTTTATTTTCTTTCCTGTATAGCCTCTCCATTTTCCAGTATGTACATTACTGCAAAATGCTTCCATTTGGTTTAACACTTTTTTTATCAATGGCATTACATCTTTTCCATCTGCTAAAATTGGTGTATCAGAAAAATTTCTTAATGCAGTATGTAATACAGCTCTATGTTCTGTTTCATTAATTTTTACTCCTGCAAACATTTCAGGTATGGCATCTTTTAATTTACATTCTTCTGCCAATTGCAATAAAAGTTGCAATGTGTTTTCGTTAATAATATTTTTAGAGTAATCAAATACAAGGTCTTCTAAACACAAAGAGAATTTTTTAAAACGTTCAGGATCGCTAGCAAATAAGTCTTTCATTTTTTTGCGACTCATTTCATTTTCATGGTGTTTTTTCAATAGAAACCATGCTTGGGTTGTGGTTGGGTTAACTCTAGGTAACATATATCTTCTTTAAAACTAAATTTTAAACAATGCTTTCAATAATTAGGGTTGAAAGTAATTACATTTTTTCAATAGCATCAATCGTTTGTTGCACCATAGTTTCTGTAATGTCTAAATGCAAAACCATTCGTACATGAGTAGGAGATATTGCAAACATAAGTATATTTTTGTTTTTCATACGTTCTACGAAATTTGCAGCTGTTAAGTTGCCAGAAATTTCAAAAATTACAATATTGGTTTCAACGGGGAGTATAGTTTTTACAAAATCTTTCTTTTCTAAAGCAGCTTCAATTTGTTTGGCATGTGTATGATCTATTGCCAAGCGTTGTATATGATAATCGAGTGCATAAATCCCTGCGGCTGCTAAAAAACCAGCTTGCCTCATACCGCCACCAAACACTTTTCTTACTCTTCTTGCTTTTTTAATAAATGTAGTTGAACCCAACAAAATACTACCAATAGGTGCACCCAAACCTTTGCTTAAACAAATAGAAATACTGTTAAAAATTGTTCCATATTGTAGTGTATTTTCATTGTTTTTTACAATGGCATTAAACAATCTTGCACCATCTAAATGCAAGGCTAAATTGTTGCTGATACAAACTTTTTGTATGGCTTCCATTTCTAAAATATTGTAACAACTTCCACCTGCACGATTGATGGTATTTTCTAAACTCACCAATTTGCTATTGGCTTTATGAATATCGTTTGGGTTGTTAATGGATTGTAGCACTTGCTCTGCAGTAATTCTACCACCATTGCCTTTTATTAAATGTGTACTGCAACCACTGTTAAATGCAATGCCACCACCTTCATATTGATAGATGTGGCTCAGCTCATCACAAATTACTTCATCACCAGGTTGTGTATGTACTTTAATGGCTATTTGATTGGTCATTGTACCGCTTGGACAAAATAATGCTGCTTCCATACCAAATAAATTGGCTGCTTTATTTTCTAATTCATTCACTGTAAAGTCTTCACCAAAAACATCATCACCAACAGTAGCTTGCATCATTGCAGCTAACATTTCTGGTGTTGGTTTGGTTACAGTATCGCTTCTAAAGTCTATCATCACCATTAAAATTTATAGTTGTATTGCATAAAGGTTATTGAAGGTAATAAGTTGCATGAGAAATCAAAAAAAGTATTGTTCTCCCAGCTACTTCCTTTGCCCCATCTATCTTTCATTGAAGAAGTAATCCATGCAGGTTCCCAATACATAATTCCTGTTCCTCCATTAGTAATTAAGGTTTGAATTAAATCTTTCATGTATCGCTGCTGATCTTCTTTTGTAAATGAGTAACCTTCAATTGGTGTTGTAGAAT
>JAGOUF010000347.1 GCA_018061385.1 Chitinophagaceae bacterium
ACAGTAAAAAAGGAAGAACCTAAAAAGGAGAAACCTAAACAAGTATTGGAATTTGAGAAAAAGAACAGTGGCAAAAAATCTACTAAACAACGAGATGGCAAAACAGGAGGATAAATATTGAATGCCTGATAAGGGCATAAAACTGTTGAAACGGGGCATTCTACTTTAATTTTCTGTGCAATATTTGTGGAACAATATCCAAATAGAAAAACCAAGAAGTCTAATATCCAAACAACAACAAAACGTAGATCTAGTACCCTCCGTAAATCAAAAAAAAGACTTCCCAAAAAATTCATCCCACTTTTTAGTGGGATTTTTTTTGCTTATCTATAATAGCTATTTAGATTGTATTTGAATTTTATTGCCTGTATAATTTAGTTGAATGATTAGTTCATTGGTGTTTTTATTTACACTCCATTGAGTTTTATCCAATACAATATTGTTCAATAATAATTCTGTTGGCAATTGCTTTAAGCCATAGAAAACAATGGAAAAATGATTGGTAGTTTTTGCATTGCTTTTAATTTGATTGGTTGAGCTAACAATTATTTCGAACCCCATTTCTTTTTCATTGATGGAACAATTGATGAAATTGGCAACTGCATTTTTTGTAATACCATCATCGTTAAATAAATTAAACGATTGCTTACCATTTGTATTGGTAGCATAATACTGCCATTGAATTTGATTGGTTGAATATTTTGCAGTATTTGCTCCTGCAGGTTGTAACCAAGTAGGAATAATGCTTCCTGCTTTTACATACAATAATTGATTGCCAATGGAAGCTGTATCGGTTATAATTCCTTGCAGATAAGTGGTTGAACTTTTGTACTTATAATACACATTGTTGGCTTCTGGTAAATACACACTTCTGCTTGTACTTCCTTTTTGTAAAATGGGAGCTACAACAATATTTTCGCCCCAATAAAATTGATCTGTTATAGAAGTTGCAAAAGAATCTTTTGGGTTTAAATAATACATTGGCATAATTAAAGGCTTACCATATTTACTTTGTAAGTATGCAAGATTGTAATTGTAGGGCAACAGTTCGTACCTTAAATCGATTGCTTTTTTTGCATACGATTGAAAAGGCTCTTCAATTAATGCAGCTTCACTTGGAAAGCTAAACGCATTTTTATCTACTTCGTACAAAGCTGTTCCATGTGGTCTAAAAATAGGAGTAAATGCAGCCATTTGCAACCAACGAACATACAATTCATTGTCTCCATTTCCACCTGCAAAACCTCCTGCATCACTGTGTACATAAGGCACACCACTCATGCTCATACCCAATATAATTGGCAATTGTGCATTTAAACCACCCCAACTTCTACTAACATCTCCTGTCCATGGAAAAATATTGTATCGTTGGCTTCCTGCAAAACCACTTCTATTTAAACTAAACAATCTTTTTGTAGGATAATTTTTTGCGTATTGGTTGTACAACATTTTGGTCCAAGTATGGCCATATAAGTTATGTACTTCATCGGCCTTAAACAATCTTTTAAAACCAAGATCTTTTAAGTTGTGCAACAAATCTGCTGGGTGCTTTTCAGGTTCACCTAAATCGCCCCACCAAGCTTCTACACCTCTTTTCATTTGTGCTTCATGCTTACTCCAAAACCATTGTTGTGCATCTTTTCTAAAAATATCTACAATGCCTCCAGCACCAAAATAAAAATCTTTTAATACATAAGGTTTACCTGCACTATCTACTGCATGAAACTGTTTTGAATTTTCATAATTCAAAGATGATTTCAAAACAAAAGGTTCAGTAATTAAAACAGTTTGTATATCTTCTTTCTTAAAGTCTTGTATCATTTTAGTTGGGTTGGGCCAAGCTTTTTTATTTACCCAATCCAAGTTGCCCATAGTACTTTTTATACTATCGCCAAACCAAAACAAATCAAAAATAATTGCATCTACAGGAATTTGTGCTGCTTTCATTTTAGCAGCAATGCTTGTTACTTGTGCTTCACTTGTATAACCAAATCTACTCATTAAATTTCCCATTGCCCATCTTGGTGGCAATGGTTGATTGCCTGTTAATTTGTGGTACGACAATAAAATTTCTTCGTAGGTTTTACCCAATATTATATACACATTTAATTGGCCACTTGAAAAGCCCACTTCAAATATTGAGGTATTTGTTTTTCCAATATCTACATATCCTTTAGAGGGATTGTCAAAAAACAAACCATATCCATTGCTCGATGTAAAAAATGGAACTGAATAATTTAAATTGTCTGCTCCTTCGCTATAACCATACCAAGGATTGTTGTATAAATTAAATTTATAGCCTCTTCTATTTAATGGCAATGCCCTTTCTCCTCCACCAAAAATTTTTTCTTCTTCGCCTAACTTAAATTCAAATCCTTTAAACTCTTTATTGGCAAATGCAGGTTTTAAAGCAACAGTTTTTTTGGGTCCAAAATAAAGTGTATCATCTTTTACTTCTACTGCAAAATCTTTCCATTGAATAGAACGATTAAAGCTGTTGTTTGAATACCATTGTTTTACCATTGTGTTTAATGGTTTTAGTAGTACAGCATCGCTAATATTTTCGTTGGTGGTATATGCTTTAGGTGTATAAACAACTTTTACAATATTGGGTGCATATTGTGTTAAACTCCAACTTGCATCTTTGGTTGAAAAGCTTATTGCACCTGTATTTGATGCCAATTGTACATCTTGTGCAAATAGAAATTGTACTGCAAAAAAAATGTACAATATGCTGAGTATTTTCTTCATATTATGTAAGCTTTATTAAAGCTATGAAGATAATGATTTAGTAGAATTTTATTTGTAAGTGCATAAAAAAGCCTTCATCTTTTAAAATGAAGGCTTTGTAAATTTTATCGAAAAATTATTGTACCAAATACCATTTTGCTTCAATTGGTTTGTTTAGTATAAAAGAAGTATTTTCTACAACTAAAGTCATTGGCCCTAATTGAATGCTTTGTTTTGTAGGAAAAGGAATTCCGTCGAACAACTTATATTTTTCATAATCAATATCAATTTTTCTATCACCCATTCTATTACCACCCATTCCTCTCATCATACCACTCATGCCCATCATTTCCATAGCAACTGGTGCTGCAACTTGTACCCTTTTAATTTGTCCATTGCCTTCCGAAATATAATACATCATTTCTTGGCCAGTTTTTAAAGTTAGTTTCACTTTATCGCAACTAACATTGTTTATTTTGTCTTTTCCTGCTAAAACAGCTGTTGAACCTTTGGCTTCATAATCTACCAATTGTGCAAAATAACCTTCACAATCTTTTTGATAACTCATTTTATTCATTTCTTCGCTAGTAAGTTTGGTTAAACTAGCTTCCATGCTTCCCATTGGACTATTGATTGCAGGAGAATATGTATAACCAGCAGTATCGGTAACTAATGTAAAGCTTGATCCTTCACTCATTGAGCTTGAGCTTTGAATACGAAAAAGTTTTTTATGCTCTTTAATATTGGTAATGTTTACAGTAAGACCCATTTGTTCTAAGTTCAAAACACTTTCAACCTGTAAACTTGTTAT
>JAGOUF010000348.1 GCA_018061385.1 Chitinophagaceae bacterium
CTAACACCAATGGAACAAAATCTGGTTTTATAAAAGAAAAATATTGATTCGTATACGATACAATTTGTTTTTCAGTCAACGGAACAACACCATGCAAATCGGCATAGGTTGTATTAATTAAATGAAAAATTTCGCCAGCATATTGTTTTATTTCTTTTGCTTTTTTAATTGGAGCAACCACTAAATTGTATCTACGTTTAACAATATCGGCTAACTTTTCTAACTTTTCTGGAACTTCTTTGGGAAGTGTAATTTTATATTCAACCCAATCTACATCTTTTGCGTAGCCTAGGGTTTCTAAAAATTTAGGGTAATAAGGATAATTGTAAATGGTTGCTAAAGTGCCCAATTGATCAAAGCCTTCTACCAACATGCCTTCATAATCTAAATCTGTAAAACCCATTGGCCCATGAACCGCTTTCATGCCCAATTCTTTGGCCCAATTTTCAACTTGTGTAAGCAATGCTTTTGCAATGTCAATATCTTCTTCAAAATCTATCCAACCAAAACGTACATATTCATGTTTCCATTTTTCTATGTATGCTTTGTTTAAAATGGCTGCAACTCTTCCAACAATTTTATTGTTTTTATATGCAAGCCAATACTTTGATTC
Source organism: Chitinophagaceae bacterium (assembly GCA_018061385.1). GTDB lineage: Bacteria > Bacteroidota > Bacteroidia > Chitinophagales > Chitinophagaceae > UBA1930. Next base: position 614 of record JAGOUF010000348.1, read on the forward strand.
GCAATAATCAAATGCAGGGTTTTTTTTACTAAGCGTAGCTTTCTCATCAAAACTTAAAGCAGGAACATAGTAAGGATGGTTTTTATAGAGTGCTAATGGAAAATTTATAAATTCTGATAACTGTTTACTAGTTACTACTTCTTTAATTACTACACTCATAAGTTTTTTAATTTAAAAGAAGTTGAATTAAAATAAATTAAGCTACAACTTGTTCTTTTTCTATGTTAAAGAAGTTTAATTTTTTAGCAACTTTTTCAAGTTTATGAATGGCTTCGTCTAACTGTGCTTGTGTATGTGTAGCCATGATAGACATTCTAATTAAAGAAGAATCGCTTTTAACCGCAGGAGAAACAACAGGATTTACAAAAATTCCTTCTTCAAACAATAGTTGTGTGAATTGGAAAGTAAGTTGATTGTCTCTTATATAAATTGGAATAATGGGCGTTTCGGTGGTGTTGATATCAAAGCCCAACTCGTTTAACGCTTTATTAATGTAGTTTGTATTTTTCCAAAGCATTTCTAATCTTTCAGGCTCCGATTTCATAATTTCCAACGCAGCAATTGCAGCAGCAGCTGCAGATGGTGGAATGCTTGCACTAAAAATCATGGGTCTTGAGTGATGCTTTAAATAATTGATTACTTCTTTCGTAGAAGCAATAAAACCACCCACCGAAGCAAGAGATTTACTGAACGTGCCCATAATTAAATCAACATCATTGGTTAATCCAAAATGATTGGCAGTTCCTTTTCCAACTTCACCAATAACGCCCAATGCATGTGCATCGTCTACCATTACAATGGCATTGTATTTTTTAGCCAGTTTTGTAATTTCTGGAAGATTGCAAATATCTCCTTCCATACTAAAAACGCCATCAATCACAATCATTTTTACTTTTTCTTCTGGAATAGATTTTAACATCGCTTCCAAATCGTACATGTCGTTATGAGCATATTTTAATACTCTAGAAAAAGACAATCTGCTTCCTTCAATAATTGAAGCATGATCTAATTCATCTAATAAAAGAACACCATTTCTTCCTGTTAAGGCAGATACAGTTCCTAGGTTTGTTTGAAATCCGGTTGTAAAAATTAAAGCTTCTTCTTTTCCCACAAACTCAGCCAATCTTTGTTCTAAATCAATATGCAAAGTAGAGGTACCATTTAAAAATCGAGAACCGGAGCAACTACTTCCGTATTTATCAAGAGCATTTTTTGCTGCTTCTTTTACTTTTGGATGATTGGTTAAACCCATGTAACTATTAGAGCCAAACATTAAAATTCGTTTCCCATCAATTACAACCTCTGTATCGTGGTTTTCTTCTATGGGTCTAAAATATGGGTAAATACCTGCTTGCTTTAATTCATCGGGAATGGTGAAAGCCTTTAATTTGTCAGTTAAACTTTGGTGGATCATAATTCTATTTATAAATCAACGAATTAATTGAATAACATAATAGTTAGTAAAATAAAGGAACAACTTACGTTTTAAAGGTATTATTATTATGTTAACAAAACAGCAAATTTAACAACTTAAATCAAATCTTTTTGAATTAAGTGAAATTTAATGTGTACAGCATTATATCAATTTAATATATGTGTAACAAGATTGAGAAATTGTTATTTACAAGATGAACAAAAAAGTAATTGAGGAATTGCCTTATAAGCAAGAATGAATACGACTAGTTGATATTGATTGTTTTGCTATTCAATTAAACATTGCAATCGTTGCTACATATATATTCTACAGCTCAAGGGCCTGGGATTGAAGTGTAAAGCCCATGCTTGCATGGCTTGAAACGAAAAGCCCAGTACCACTGTTTAAAAAAGTACAAAATTGATAGCCCCTACAATAAAAAAATTTACTATTGGCAACATGATAAAAATTGTGGTTATTTGCAACGTCTACAAAAAAATATACCACATGCTCCCTAAGTATAAAAGAGTGCTTCTTAAATTATCTGGAGAAGCGTTATTGGGCCAAAATACCAACGACCCTTTTGATCCAAAAGTAATTGAACAATATGCTTACGACATTAAAGATGTTACCAATTTAGGTGTACAAGTTGCTATTGTAATTGGTGGAGGAAATATTTATAGAGGCATGAATGAAGCCGATAGTGGCATTGAAAGAGCTCATGGAGATTATATGGGCATGTTGGCTACAGTAATTAATGCTATGGCTATGCAGGCCATGTTGGAGAAAATTGGTGTGTACACTCGTTTACAAAGTGCCATAAATATGGAGCAGGTTGCCGAGCCTTACATTCGTAGAAAAGCTTTACGCCATTTAGAAAAAGGGCGTGTTGTAATTTTTGGTGCTGGTACCGGTAACCCATATTTTACAACAGATACTGCTGGTAGTTTAAGGGCCATTGAAATGAAAGCTGATGTAATTTTAAAAGGTACAAGAGTGGATGGTATTTATACTGCTGATCCTGAAAAAGACCCAACAGCAACTCGTTTTGATAAATTAAGCTTTAACGATTGTATTTCTAAAAACTTAAAAGTAATGGATATGACCGCCTTTACTTTGTGCATGGAAAATAAATTACCCATTATTGTTTTTGATATGAACAAACCCGGTAATTTATTGAATGTTGTACAAGGTTTGGATGTAGGCACTTTGGTAACAGAATAAAAAAAATAATTAAATACTTTTACAACGATTGGCAGTTTTGTCAATCGTTTTTTTATTGAGTGCTACAAACTATTTGGTGTTAATTGGTGTATTTGAAGCAAGAAATTATTGATAAATTGTATGAGTAATGTTGATTTTATTATAGCCAATGAAGCTGGTTTTACCAACGGTTTACTAGATACCTTTTTAGCGAAAGGTTATTATAGAATGCAACACAATTTATTTACTTGCAACGATACACAAATTGAATTTGATAGTTACGATATACCTGTATTTTGGTTAAGAAC
>JAGOUF010000349.1 GCA_018061385.1 Chitinophagaceae bacterium
AAATTACAGGAGCAATAGCATATCAAGTTGTTGCAGCTAATACTGCTCCAACAGGTGCTTGGACACAAGTAGCTACTTTAGTAGGTGCTAACGGTATAAGAACAATGACTTTTGGTAATAATTTATTTGTTGGTGGTGCTTTAAATACTGGTCAGATTGTATATTCATCTGGTTCAAGTGGAGCTCCGACAGCATTTACACTTGTTGGAACAACACCATTAGGTGCTACTTCTGTAAATAGTATTGGTTTTGGTGGAACTAATGGAACAACGTTTGTTGCCGTGGGTGCTAATGGCAATATTGCAGTTTCAACAACAGCTATTGCAACTTGGGCAGCAGCAACTGTCACTATGCCAGCAGCAGTAACTGGACAGCCTTTGGCGACAGGTGGTTTTTCAAATATAAATGCAGTTCTATATCTTGGTAATAATACATTTATAACTGGTGGTAATAATTCAGTTGTTCTAACGTCAACAAATGGTGGAACAACTTGGACATATCCTGCAAATCCGCCAAGTGTTCCTGCTAATGCGATTGTTTCAGGTAATTTAACAATTGGCGGTGTAGCTACACCAGTGCAAATTATAGTAGGTAATACTGGTTCAATTTATTATTCTACTAATAATGCATCAACTTGGACAGCAGCAACAAGTGGTACAATCCAAAACTTAAATGCAGTTGCTTGTGGTACTATGAGTGGTAGTGGTATATGTGTAGCTGTTGGAGCAAATGGTACTATTCTTTATAGTAATAATGCATCAACTTGGACAGTTGCAGTGAGTGGAACAGCTCAAAACTTAAATGCTATTGCATTTGGTAATGGTATGTTTGTAGCAGCTGGAGCAGCAGGAGCAATTACGTCTTCCTTAAATGGAACAACGTGGTCTGCAGTAACAATTTCAGCAAATGCCTACAATGCAGTTGCTTACGGTTTAATTGGCTCAACACCAACATTTGTAGCAGCTGGAGCAGCAGGTCAATTAAGCTATAACATTACAGCTTCAACTAGCAGTGTTGGAACATTTGTAACAAATACTGTTTCAGCAAATGCCTATAATGCTATTGCTTTCGGTACAGTTAATAGCATTAGTGCATTTGTAGCAGTAGGTGCTGCAGGTCAGGCGTCTAGATCATTGGATGGAGTAAATTGGGTACAAGGTACAGCAGGTGCTGGTGCAAATGGTTCTGTTACTAACTCATCTAGTTTATGGGTTGTGGCTGCTACTACTGGTGGTGCTGCAACTTCAATCTTTACATCCTCAGATGGAGTAAACTATACTGCAGTTACATTACCATTAGCTGCAATAGTAAATGCTGTAAGTTACTTTGCAAACTTTAATACATTTATTGCAGTAACAGCATCTAATGGAGTTCTTTCTTCCGGAACGCCATCTCTTACATCAAGTTGGAATAATTATCTACCACTCCAAGGTTTAGTATTAAGTAAAATTCTTGGTTTCTAAGATATGAATTCATGACTTGATACATACAACGCTAAATTAAACCCCCAGAATATTCTGGGGGTTTTTACTATTGGTGTTTAAATGGGCGGTTTGTTATTTTAAATAGGGTTTTTAATTATAATTAAATTGATTTAAAAATAAGAAATTTATTATATTTATTTATGTGGTATATTTTTATTATGTAATAGTCAAAAGCGGTTCTCAGATATATTTAGTATTAGTTTATATTTAAACAAATTTTAGAGTTTGCTATACAACAGTTTTGAAATATACTTAGTTAGATTTATTTTTATAGTTTTTAAGTTTTTTAAAAATCAAATTATTAACATTTTTCATAACTTCAACGGTTTATTAATAAAAAATATTATTCTTAAAAAATAATAACATTTAAACATTTAAAAATTTATTTTAAATGGTAATATTTTATGATACAATTGCGCTAAGTTACAATTAGTATTTAATTACCCAGCAATTAATTTAAATATAACAAATCCGCTAAGGTTATATTTATCAGCAATTTTTAGGAGTGTTACTATGTTTAGAAAAATGATGTGTGTGTTATTTATAATAACATTTGGCTTAATTCTATCTTCTTGTGGGGGTAGCTCTTCAGGAGGTGGTTCAGGAGGCGGTGGTGGATCAATGATCGTAACCATGACATCTCCAGGAGCTAATGCAACTGGTGTTTCAACAACACCAAGTATAATTCTTAATACAAGTTTACCAGCAGCAACACCCATTGCATCAACTGCTATAGTACTTCAAACATCAGCAGGGGTTGTGGTGCCTATTAATACACCAACAGTGTCAAATGTTAGTGGTGTTGGTATTATTACTTTTACTGCAGCTAGTACATTACAATCAAATACACAATACCAGGTTGTTGTAAATCCTACTTTATTAAGTACTTCAGGTATAGCTGCAACAGCAGTAACTTTTCAGTTTACAACGGGAAGTACTTCTGGTTTTGTAGTAAATATTTCAGCACCAGTGAATGGCTCAACGGTTTCATCATTGTTACCAAGTATTACACTAGTATCTGGATCAGGTTTTTTAAATGCTTCTAATGTGTCATCTAATGTTCAATTGACAAGAGGAAGTACAGTAGTTACATTACCAACAGCAGTGTTATCTAGTAATAATACAATTGCAACATTTACATTAACTACGCCATTGCTATCAAGTTCTGCCTATATAATTACTGTAACTGGAGGCTCTAGTGGAATTCAAAGTTCTGCAGGTGCTACAATGACAGGAAATGTGACATCTTCATTCAATACTGGGTTAATGGCAATGGTGTATACTGCTGGCGGTGTGCTTAGTGCAAATGTGGCATTGTCAGGTGATGGGATAAACTGGATGGTAGATATGTTGTCGACTAACTTTCAACAATTTATAGTATCTGGTTCTAATGTATTGATTCTTGGAGCTAGGGGTTCTGTAGCTACACCATCAGCAACACTTTTTTCTTCATATCAGATGCAAAAGTTTCCAACTTTAACTACACAAGCTGTGAATCAATATGCTAGTAATGGTAGTGGTACTGTTGTTGGAGTTGGCGGTGTTGCAGGAACTGGTATAGTTGTATACTCAACAAATAATGGTGCAAGTTGGAATCAATTAACGCTTGGTGTTAACCCACTTACCCAAGTGGCATTTGGTAATGGAATATTTGTAGCACTTGATACAGCAGGTAATGCATATAACTCGACTAATGGTATTAGTTGGTCAGCTTTAACAGCAACTGGTTTAGGTGCAGGCGCTACAGTTCCAGTACTTAGTTTTGCTAATGGGTTTTTTGTGGCTGTTACTAATGCAGCGACAGGTTTAAACTTTTCTTCACCAAATGGCACAGCTTGGGCAGCTGGAACAGCAACCGCAGTTGGTGGAAACTCTCTTGCATTTGGAACAATTTCGGGAGTTAACTACTGGGTGATTGGAGAAATTACAGGAGCAATAGCATATCAAGTTGTTGCAGCTAATACTGCTCCAACAGGTGCTTGGACACAAGTAGCTACTTTAGTAGGTGCTAACGGTATAAGAACAATGACTTTTGGTAATAATTTATT
>JAGOUF010000350.1 GCA_018061385.1 Chitinophagaceae bacterium
ATTTAGGCGATAGAAATATTCCTTCTTTAATGACACATAGAAGCGATATTGAGTGGCTTGATACGAATAAAAAAATTAGAGAAGTGAAGTTTGAAATAAAAGAAATGATTCATTCTGTTTATCCAGTTTGTGATGGATCAATAGACAATATCAAAGGCGTTATTACAATCAAAGATTTGTTTTTATACAGCGAAGAAACATTGCTTTCCAGCATAATGAGTCAGCCAATGTATGTGCCAGAAAACAACACTGCTTATCAAGTATTGGAAAAATTTAAAGAAACAAAAATTCATCAATGTTTCATTGTAGATGAATATGGAAGCATTGAAGGATTGATTACTTTAAATGATATTTTAGAAGCCATTGTAGGGGATATTCCACAGCAAAATGATGAGGATTATGAGATTACTGAACGTGCCGATGGAAGCTTTTTAATTGATGCTCAAATTCCGTTTTATGATTTCTTACATAGAGTTGATAAAACAGAGTGGATGAATGAAGGAGAGCATGATTTTGATACTTTGGCAGGATTTATTTTACATCAATTAAAAGAAATTCCAGCAACTGGAGATAGACTTACTTGGAGAGGATTTGAATTTGAAATTGTGGATATGGATAACCATAGAATTGATAAAGTTTTAGTAACATTACAAAGCAATATGTAGCTTGTTCTCTTACTAAACAATTAAAAAAATATTATTTGAGTTTCTTTAAAAAAATAAAAGATCTTTTTGATAATCCAGATAAAGCACCAACTCATGGCGACTGGTTTTATCATACCAAATTGGTATCTAAAAAACTAATTATTTTTTATCGTAAAATTATTGCTGCCAATAACAATTCAACTGTTTTTAAAACAGGATTAACCATTGATTTGCCAGAATTAAATTGGAATATTAGCATTGAACAATTACGAAATAGTTGGGGTAAAGCTAGATGCACTTTTAACAACAATAGTGTTGAAAATAATATACAAGTATTTTTTTTTAGGCGAAGTTTTGTGTATGAAAACTCACTTATACAAGTTCAATTTTATAACCAACAATTGTTTTATTTAGGTATTGAAGTAGGCAGAGGGTTAATGAGTGAAGAAACTAAATTAAAAATGTTGAGTACTTTATTGCCCAACATAATTACAGAAAATTTTAAATCTGTAAAAAGTATTCCAGTATTTACAGATGCAGCCAACAACTATTTATTTGTAGAAGACGATATTAATTTAAATGTTTGTTTTATGAGCAATGCTTTTGCCAACGAACATTTGAATATTTTAGAAGATGCACTAAAAAGAAAGTCTACCGAGCTTAACGAAGATTTTTAGGTTACTTAAAGATACTGTCATCAACACCTTTATTAATTACGTAATTGGAATAAGTAATTTCTATTTTGCCTTTCTTATTTTTCATTTTGTCTTTTAATTCTCTAGCCTTTTTATCGTCATCATCAAACTCCATCGTTATACCCTTAGGCATTTTATAATCTTTTGTATTAAAGCTAAAAATTAATTTATCTGGTAATCCATAAGCACTGTATTTACCATAGCTCATTTCAATTTCGTAAGTGCCGTTTTCTTTGGTAGTTGTAATGGCTTTGTAAACCAATAAACTTGCTTCATTTATATACATTGTTGTTAATACAACATCGTTGTTATCGTTTCTTGGCAATAGCTTTAGCTTAATGGTTTTAGTACCTGCAATTATTTCTGTACCTGCATCAATTACATCAAAATCATCAGCAGTAACAATGCTATTCATATTTACAGAAACGCCACCTTTTGGTAAAATAGAAATTCCACCATCTCTTTTCAACTTAAACTTATTGGGCTTTTTATAATACACTTTTACATTACCAACCGGAGCTTTAATAAATGCAACATCCGTTTTCATTTTTCCATCTGCAACATAATCGTTTACTGCATCTAACTTAGCTTTCACTTTTCTTACCAATGTTGTTGCATCTTGTGCATAGCAATTTGTAGTAAAAACTAGTGCGAAAATTATTGCTAAGAACTGAATATATTTTTTCATTAATCTGAATATTAAATAAAATCTTTCACTCAAAATTTATAGATGTTAACTCAATACATCTTTCTTTTTAAATACCCACAAACTAGCTGCAAAAAAGAGAACAATGTGAATTGACAGTACAGTAACACTTCGTACAATTTTATCTACATGCTCTATGCTGCCTTTAATTGTTTCATTGTTTTCATTTACTTGAATGTCGAAAAATTCTTTCCAAGCAACCATATGTGTTGTAAATAAATAAGGTTTTATTGTATTAAAAAGAGGAATACTCATTGTACTTAAAATAGTAAGAAATACAATGATGCTCATTGTTGCAACAATTGGACCAATTGAATTTTCGGCAAATTGAGAAAGGAAAAAACCCAATGCAGCAACTGTTGTCATGGCCAATGCAGCAAAGCCAAATGCACCAACGTAACGCCAAAAAATATCTCCTTGTTGTAATTGTACTACGTAATTATTTTTAAGCAACAGCATATCATCTGTTCCAAAAATTAACATACTTACAAACAATGCCAATATTGCCAACCAAACCAATAATGCCAACGTGTAAATTGTAGCTGCTAAAAATTTAGCCAGAATAAAATTAAATCTACTAATTGGCTTGGTTAATAAAAACCGGAGTGTGCCTGCATTTGCTTCTCCACTAATCATATCAGCAGCAATCAATGCAATGAGCAATGGCACATGTACCAATAACAATTGCAACAACACATAACAAACAAAATAGCCATTGATCGTATTGCCATCAATGGTTAAACTATTTTTCAAATCGGCCATTACAAAATCTGCATATTCTTTACCGTCCACTTTTAAACCCAATTGCACAATTACAATAAGTGCAGTAATTGCCGCAAAAGCAATGTAAGTTCTTGGCCTACGAAAAATTTTGTATAGTTCAATTTGTAAAAGCGTCCACATGTTGTTTTCCTGATGTTACTTGTAAAAAATAATCTTCTAAACTATGTCTAGGTTGTAAGCTAAATAAAGGCACATTCAATGCAACTAAATCGGCATGTAATTGAGGAATCAATTGCTTATCCAATTTTAGTACAACAGCATTTGTACGATTTAACTGCAACTGATTTGCCCATTTGGTTTGCTGCAATTGCTGCAAAGCAAAGGCATTGTTTTCAGTTTGAATTTCTACAATTGTTTGGGCTGGATTAAACAATGCAACTGCACTATCTTCAACAATTTTCTTCCCTTTATCTATAATTAATACCTTGGTAGCTACTTGTTCAATTTCACTTAACAAATGCGATGAAACTACAATCGTTTTATCTTGCTCTTTGCTTAAATGTAAAATAAGATTTCTAATATCTGCAATACCTTGAGGGTCTAATCCATTGGTAGGCTCATCTAAGACAATCAACTTAGGATTGTGTACTAGTGCAATTCCAATGCCCAATCGCTGCTTCATTCCTTGTGAAAAAGTTTTTACAGAATCGTTTGCCCTTGACGCAAGTCCAACTACTTCTAATTGATCCATCAATTGTTTA
>JAGOUF010000351.1 GCA_018061385.1 Chitinophagaceae bacterium
ATTATACTGGTCAAGTTTTTGATATGCCGACTATAGTAAAAGCTACACATGCAGTTGGTGCACTTTGTGGTTTTGATTTAGCCCATGCAGCAGGTAATGTTGAATTAAAATTACACGATTGGAATGTAGATTTTGCATGTTGGTGTAGTTATAAATACATGAATTCTGGACCAGGTGGTGTAAGTGGCGTTTTTATACATCAAAAACATATTACTAACGAAGCATTGCAACGTTTTGCTGGTTGGTGGGGTTATAAAAAGTCAACTCGATTTAAAATGGACAAAGGTTTCGAGCCAATTCCAACAGCCGAAGGTTGGCAATTAAGCAATGCTCCTGTTTTAAGTATGGCTGCTCACAAAGCTTCACTAGACATTTTTGAAGAAGCTGGCTTTGATAAATTGATACAAAAGAGTAAATTGTTGGCGGCATATTTACAATTTATTTTGAACAATATCAATCAACAACAATCAGAAAAAGTTATAGAAATAATTACTCCATCAAATGAAGCTGAATATGGTTGTCAGGTTTCTATGTTGATGTTAAAAAATGGGAAGCAAATTTTTGATGAATTGATGAAGCAAGGTGTAATCGCAGATTGGAGGGAACCAAATGTAATACGTGTTGCTCCAGTTCCTTTGTACAATTCGTTTGAAGATATATATAGATTTGGAGAAATCATTTCAAAAGTAATTGGTTGAAAATCGTTTGGGGTTACTGGTTGCTCGTTATTCGTTTCTCTTTGTTAAGCTATAAGGCTATAAAAAATAGTAAGCATCTTTAAAATTAAACGATAACGGGTAACGCCAAACAAGTAGCGAGAAACCAGAAATATTTAAAAAATGAAAAAAGAAGTAACTATTGTTGGTGCAGGTTTAGTAGGTTCCCTATTAAGTATTTATTTGGCCAAACGTGGGCATCAAGTAAAAATATTTGAACGTAGAAACGATATGCGTAAAGAACAAATGAGTGTTGGACGTTCAATTAATTTGGCATTGAGCGATAGAGGTTTGTTAGCTTTAGAAAAAGTTGGACTAGCTGAAGAAATTAAGAATATTTCCATTCCAATGCATGGTAGATGTATTCATAATTTAGATGGCACAACTGCTTATCAACCTTATGGAAAAGAAGGTCAATACATCAACTCAGTTTCAAGAGCTACATTAAATATGAAGTTGATGGATTTAGCAGAGCAACATGGCATTGAAATTTTATTTAACCAAAAATGTGAAGCTGTTGATTGGAAGAAAAACGAAATTGCTTTTGAAGGGTTAAATACTGAACTCCAAACATTCAACTTTGAACTTTTATTTGGCAGCGATGGTGCTTTTTCTGCTGCACGTTTGCAACATCAATTACAACATCAAAAATTTGATTATCATCAATATTATATTGATTGTGGATATAAGGAATTGAGCATTCCTCCAACAGCAAATGGAGATTTTGCGTTAGAAAAAAATGCGTTGCATATTTGGCCTCGTAAAGATTATATGCTGATTGCTTTACCCAATTTAGATAAAACATTTACTTGTACATTGTTTTTCCCTTTTGAAGGTGAATTGTCTTTTTCTCAACTGAATACAAAAGAAAAAGTAATTAGCTTTTTCGAAAAAACATTTCCTGACGTAACCCAACTTGCACCAAATTATGTAGATGATTTTTTTAACAATCCAACATCATCTTTAGTAACTGTAAAATGTTTTCCTTGGATAAGAGAAAATAAGTTTGCACTAATTGGAGATGCAGCCCATGCAATAGTTCCATTTTTTGGTCAGGGAATGAATTGTGGATTTGAAGATTGTAGAATATTGGATGAATTAATTGAACAATATGAAGATGATTGGACTGCCATTCTTCAACAATACCAAACATTACGTAAGCCCGATGGTGATGCAATTGCAGATTTAGCAGTGAATAATTTTACAGAAATGAGAGATAGAACTGCAGATCCAATGTTTTTATTACAGAAAAAAATTGAAGCAAGATTGCACGAAAAATTTCCTAACAAATGGATTCCTGCTTATAGTCAAGTTACATTTTCACCACAAATTAGATATAGTGAAGCATTGCAAAGAGGAGAAATGCAAGAAGCCATTATGCAAAAAATAATGCAATTGCCCAATATAGAAGCTATATGGGCAACTGAAGAAGTTGAACAACTGATTTTAGCTCAATTAAACTAAGTAAAAATTGTACAATATGCAACGACGAAATTTTATTCAAAATACATTGTTGGCAACAGGAGCATTAAGTTTTGGTTCAGCACAAGCTACAACCCTAAAAAAGAAATCATTGTTGAAGATTGCTTTTCTAACAGATGTGCATGTTAAGCCAACATCAATTGCAGAAGAAGGCATGAGAAAAGCATTCCGTCATGTTAATTCAAATTCATCTATTGATTTTATTATCAATGGTGGCGATGCCATTATGGATGCTTTAAAAGCCTCTAAAGAAAAAGTACAAGCTCAATGGGATGTTTGGAATAAAGTAATTAACGATGAAAATAAATTACCCATTTATCACTGTATTGGCAATCACGATGCTTGGGGTTGGCAAATGCAAGAACCTGAGGTAAGAAACGATACTTTGTTTAGTAAAGGTTGGGTTGTGCAACAACATAAAATGAGCAATCGTTATTATAACTTTCAACAAAAAAATTGGAAATTCATTGTATTAGATTCTGCTCAAGAAAACAATGGTGGTTATATAGCTAGAATTGATGAAGAGCAATTTACTTGGTTAGAGAATGAATTGACCAATACTTCAACCGATTTACATATTTGCATTGTATCGCATATTCCAATTGTTTCATTTTGTTCGGCAATGTTCAGTGATAAAAATGAAGCCAATGGAGATTGGAGAATTTCAAGAGCATTGCTGCATGTTGATAATAGAAGATTGATTCAATTATTTAAAAAGTACACAAATATTCGTTGTTGTTTAAGTGGCCATATTCACCTTCAAGATGAAGTTGAATATTTAGGGATTAAATATTTTTGCAATGGAGCAGTAAGTGGAAATTGGTGGAATGGAAGCTTTAAAGATTTTGCTCCTGCGTATGCAGTATTTGAATTTAGTAAAGATGGTTCAGTAACTAGAGAGTTTGTGAATTATGCAATACCTCTATAATTTTTTAGAAATAACTTTAGTTTTGCAAAATGAATAAACAGTATTTGGTTAATCAAATCAAAGAAAAAAAATCTTATTTGTGTGTTGGTTTAGATACAGATATTACTAAAATTCCCAAACATTTACAAGAATTACCCAATGCAATTGTTGCTTTTAATAAAGCAATTATTGATGCTACAAAAAATTATTGTGTAAGCTATAAAATTAATACAGCTTTTTATGAAAGCATGGGTTTAAAAGGTTGGCAAGCAATGGAAGAAACCTTGCATTATATTCCAGATACACATTTTAAAATAGCTGATGCAAAAAGAGGCGATATTGGCAATACGTCTGCTCAATATGCGAAAGCATTTTTTGAAACCTTACCTTTTGATGCCATTACTGTTGCACCTTATATGGG
>JAGOUF010000352.1 GCA_018061385.1 Chitinophagaceae bacterium
ATGGTAAACCTGCTTCTTCTGCAGCTGCTTTTGCAACAGCCAAACTCACTGCTAAAATCGCATTGGCTCCCAATTTGCTTTTGTTGGGTGTGCCATCTAAATCAATCATCACTTGGTCTATTGCTGCTTGTTGTGCAACATCGTAACCCACCAATGCTTTAGATATTAAATCATTTACGTTTTTTACAGCTTTTAAAACGCCTTTACCTACATATTTTTTCTTATCGTTATCACGTAATTCTGCTGCTTCATGTATGCCTGTACTTGCACCACTTGGAACTGCTGCACGTCCAAAATAGCCATCATCTGTTAATACATCTACTTCTACCGTTGGATTACCACGACTGTCTAAAATTTGACGAGCATGAACTTCGATAATGTAACTCATAATTGCTTGCTTTTATGTTTTATTAATTTTTATTCGTTTCTAAAAAAATATACACTTTCTTATTTTAAATCTTGAATGCAAAATTGCAGTTTTATGTTGAACGAATAGCTGCAATACATCATATTTATCTACAAATAATTTAGCTTAACTCTGTGGTTAAACTTCTAAATACATCTTCTAAACTTTTTCCTTTTTGCAAATTTTGCAATGTATCATCGGCAACAATTTTACCTTTATTAATAATGATAATTCTATTGCAAATGGCTTCTACTTCTTGCAAAATATGGCTTGAAAAAAGTACGGTTTTATTTTTTCCTTGTTCTTTAATTACATTTCTAATTTCTACAATTTGATTGGGATCTAAACCACTTGTTGGTTCATCTAAAATCAATACTTCTGGATTGTGAATTAATGCTGCAGCTAACCCAACACGTTGTTTGTAGCCTTTAGATAACTCACCAATTTTTTTATGTTGCTCATCCTGCAACCCTGTTAATTGAATTGAATTATTTACCTGCTCTTTTATGTTGTTTAATTGATGAACCCCTGCAATAAATTGCAAATATTCTTTTACATACATATCGTAATACAAAGCATTGCTTTCTGGTAAGTATCCAATTTTCTTTTTAACCAAAATTGGGTGTTGACTAACATCCACATCTGCCACCAAAGCTTTTCCAGCACTTGCTTGTAGATAGCCTGTTAGTATTTTCATTGTAGTACTTTTTCCTGCACCATTGGGTCCTAAAAAGCCTACAATCTCTCCTTTAGCAATATTGAATGAGATATTGTCGATTGCTTTTTGAGTAGAATAAGTTTTTGTTAATTGTTGAACCTGAATTGACATGAAAATGATAAATTATGTTGGTATAAACATAGGCAATAAGGATACTAAAATAATTAACAGCAATACTGCATACATGCCAATGGTAATTACATTATTTAATCGCATGATTGTTTTTTTTGTATTGGATTCACTCATTTCTTGATCCTCTTCTCCATACCATTTAAAAACTGCCATTAGTAACCCTGCCAAACCCTCCAATTGGTTATTAAACGAAAAAGAAAACAATGCTTTAATCACAACTATTACGCATAGCAATAACCAAAAATATAAATAATATGAAGCTAATAATTTAACTAACATAATGATTGCAAAAGTGCTTTGCTAAAGCAATAAGTTTAAGCATAGAAGTTGGCAAAAGTAACTTATTTTGAAAGCACTAAGATGCTAAAAAAAAAATCAACTGCAAAAACTAGGTTAATCATTTATTGTATACTCATTTTTTAGAGCATAATATCCAAACAAAGCCAGCCCAATTGCAATAGGTGTAAATATAGAAATGATAATTATCCAAGGCATTGGTTGGTTAATATCTAAAGTTCCACCCGCCTTTATATGTTCTACAGCTGCTTTAATTAAAAAGAAAATTGCTGCAATGGCAATGGTAATCCAAACTACCCCTAAATATTTTTTTATTGTATTCATTTAATTATTTTTTGGCAATTCATGTATATAAACATTTTCATCGTCGCTTACATCATCATCTGTTTTATTACTTAAGTACAACAATCCAATTACAAAACAAACAGCTGCAACACCAATAGGATACCACAATCCACTTAAATAATTACTACCTGGCGTTACAGTAATTAGAGTAGCAATAAAAGGTACCAATCCGCCAAAAACACCATTGCCAATATGATAAGGCAAACTCATGCTTGTATATCTAATTTTAGTTGGAAACAATTCAACCAAGAAAGCTGCAATTGGGCCATACACCATGGTTACAAAAAACACTAAAGCAAAAACCAACCCTATTAATTTCCATTGATATTGGCTATCTAAAACAATACTTTTTTTAGTTTCTAATAATTTTAAATTGTCTCTATTTTTTGTTTCTTGTGTGTATTTATCTGTTTGCAATAAAGTGCTACCATCTTTATAATTGGCTGTAGTTGTTTTAATAATTAACGAATCGCTTATTTTATCGGGATTCAATTTTTTTGTAACGGTAATTGTTGAACTTATTTCTAGCCTACTAGCAACATCACTCATTGTATACATGGCTGTAAAAATGGGTCTATAACAAAGTACTGCCAACAACATACCAGTTAGCATAATGGCTTTTCGTCCAATTTTATCACTTAACCAACCAAAAAATACAAAAAATGGAGTAGCCAATAATAAAGCAATGCCAATCCACGTATTGGTTTGTGTTGCTTCTAATCCACAAGTTTTTATTAAAAAGGTTTGTGCATAAAACTGACCTGTATACCAAACAACACCTTGCCCCATTGTGGCTCCAAATAAAGCCAACAACACCATCTTTAAATTGGTTCTATTACCAAAGCTTTCTTTTAGTGGATTTTTACTGGTTTTGCCTTCTGTTTTTAATTTGGCAAACAATGGACTTTCATTCATTTTCATTCTAATCACAATAGAAACCAACACCAATACAATGCTTAATAGAAAAGGAATTCTCCAACCCCAATCGGCAAAAGCTTCTTTACTCAAATTTTTTTGTACTGTAATAATTACAATGAGTGAAACAAATAAACCTAGCGTTGCTGTAGTTTGAATCCAGCTGGTATAAAATCCACGTTTGTTTGCTGGTGCATGTTCTGCCACATAAGTTGCAGCACCCCCATATTCTCCACCCAATGCCAATCCTTGTAAAAGGCGTAACAATAAAACTAAATAAGGTGCAAAATGAAAATTTTGATACGATGGAATACAACCTATTAAAAAAGTTGAGCCCCCCATAATAACTAGGGTTAATAAAAATGTATGTTTTCTCCCAATTATATCTCCTAACCTACCAAAAAACAAAGCTCCAAAAGGGCGTACAATAAACCCTGCAGCAAATGTTGCTAGGGTGGCTAAAAAAGCAGCAGTTGGATTACCAGATGGAAAAAATTTTTCAGAAATAATGGTTGCTAAACTTCCAAAAATGTAAAAATCGTACCATTCTATTAATGTGCCTACAGACGAAGCTCCAATCACTTTCCAAATACCTTTTTCAGATGCCATAAGTAGTAAATGTATTTTAGTTATAATTTGATTGCGTTTTATTCAATAACAACTTTTCAGGTATTGTTCAATAAAAAACAATCATGCAAATTCATGA
>JAGOUF010000017.1:0-9344 GCA_018061385.1 Chitinophagaceae bacterium
AATAAAGGAATAGTTGAAGCAATAAAACACAATTCTAACTGTTCATTTTTAGCAATAATATTACTCATGCCTTCGGCAAATAAAACATGATCATCGGCAATGCCAATTTTATATTTTTCCATCTGTAGGTAAATTAAATTCAATAGAAATACCAAAACCATCATTTATAGATGATTCAATTCTAAATGTTCCATCTAATAATTGTACCAAGTTTTCAATACTTTGTAAACCTAAACCTTTATTTTCTTTTTGATTAAAACCAATACCATCATCTTCAGCATAAATTGACACAAAGTTTTGATTCAAAATTATTTGTAACAATCCGTGATTTGCTTTTGAATGTTTTAGTAAATTTTGTAATATTTCTTGTACAATTCTGTAAACCATCATTTCATACTGAGGATTCAATTTTTTAGTTTCTTCAAACCATTCAAACAGTAAATGAATTGTGCTATTTGTATTAATTAATTTTACCTTTTCTTCAATAGATTCATACAAGCCTTTGGTATTTAATAAAATGGGTGAAAATGTATGACTCATATTTCTTACCTCATTTGCAATACTGGTTATATTAGTTGCAAGTTTAGCTCTACTATCTTCTGTTAAGCTCATATTGTCTGCTTCTAATCTTAAAAAAGCAAGATTTGCACCAACAGAATCATGTAATAAAGATGAAAATCTAATTGTTTCTTTTTCTTGCCAAATAGCAATTTCTTTATAAATAGATTGTTGCTTTTTTTCAAGAGCTTTTAGCTCAGTTTCAACATTTATCTTGTTTGTTCTATAACGCCATATTAAAGCAAATAACATAATTGTACTTTCGTAAAGTATACTTATATAGTTGGCATAGCTAGTAAAAATATTGTCCTCAATAACTTCTATTTGCCCTAGTATAAATATGATTATTAAAATGGTAAAACCACCAAAAGAAGCAATCGCAAAACTTGCATAAGGAATTTTTAATTTAAAAAAATAGATTGCTTGAATTAATGTATAAATAAGAATAACTGGCGATACAAAATTAGAAGCCTTTAGCCAAAAACCTTGCATCTCGTATCCTTGTAAAAAAGAGGATATAATTGCACCAACAACTAAACAACCATAAGAAATTAATACTCTACTATTCCATTTATACAATAAAGGATTATTCTTTTTTACGTTTAATAATTGGTTAAAAAAAATAAGCAATGGAATTGCAGATAAAATGATAGAACTAGGCCTTATAACATCGTTTAAAAATGGAGTATTGGGATATAGTATTTTAAAAAGTATGCCCTCATTAATAAATACATAACAACTAATAACAAACAAATAAAAACAGTACCATAAATAAATACTCTCCTTTACTGCAATATATAAAGCAGCATTAATGCCACACAATAAAATTAATATTCCTACAAATAAACCAATACTTAAATTTTTTTCAAATCGGTTGTTTAAAAAATTGCTATAGGTATTAAATTGTATGGGTAAATCTAGTTTTGTAAATTTTTTATCGGCTGCAATAATTAAATAACCATTTTTATAATTGTTGAGTTCCATTACAAATGAAGTACTTGGTAATGGTCTTGTTGAAAAAATTGTATTATCGCCTGTAAGTTTACTTGTTTGTACAATAGAGTCATTTTTAAGTACCCAAAAGCGTAAGAAATTAATATGTGGATTATCTATCTGTACCAAATTAAACTCACCCAATGTAGTTATATAATCTAGTGGTATTTTTAGCCAAAAACTTTTTGAATTAAAACTAATCGGAATTTTTTTTGAATCTATTTTTTTCCACTCACTATTTTTAATGAACTGTAAGCTATTGTTAGAAAAGTTGTTGTTTGTAGTAAATGTATATTGTATATCGGCAGCTGTATAATTAATTGCTTTACCATTACAAGTAATTTGCAATTGTGCATTTGCATGCAATGTAAACACAATCAATAAAAAATTGATAAGCAGCTTTTGAAACATGGCTAAAAGTAAATAATAGAATTTTGTAAAAGAAGGAATAGTGAAAATTACTCCATTATAGGTAGAATATCGTTTGAAAAGGAGCTAATTTAATCCAACTTCAAATAAAAAAACAAAGCAATCATCACTAAAACTTGAACAAGTTTTCAATTTATACATACTCAATCAAAAGAGGTTTCTTGGGGTTTTCAGCAACAGCAACACATTAAAATGCCTAATGGGTTTTGCATTTTTGCTTGTGGTTATTTTTTCTGAATTTGAAAATGAATATAAGTTAATGGTTAGTGGAGAATCTTTAGGTGAAACACCAGTAGAAGAAGCACTAATCATATATCTTGAGGAATACCTATCGCAAGAGATACAGAAGATATTAGACTATTTAAATTTCAACATTACGGCACTATAATTCCATTTTTTATACCATACAAAACAATACCAACTCTCGATTTTACTTGTAGCTTATTAAACAATACTTCTCTATAATTATCGGCAGATCGAGCAGCTATTTTCATGGCTGCTGAAATTTCTTTATAAGTAAATTCAGTAGCACACAATTGCATAAATTCTTTTTCTCTATCGGTTAAATGAATTTCGTTGGTATGGCTACCTTGTTGTAAAATTCGTATGATTTTGCCAGTTACCATATCGTTTAAATACAAACCTTTTTCTTTAATTTCTTGAATGGCTCTATATAAATCTTGGGGTTTCGATTCTTTTAATACATAGCCTCCAGCACCAGCTTTTAACATTTTTATTACTGCTGTATCTTCTTCAAACATACTTAGTGCAAGTACTTGTATGTTGGGGTAATTTTCTTTAATCCATTCGGTACAAGCATAGCCATCCATTACAGGCATATTAATATCCATTAACACAACATCAATTTTTGTGTTGGCAGTTATTTTTTGTATAAAGTCTTTACCATTTTTTGCTTCTAGTACTATTTCAATATCGGTAAATTCTTTTAGCAAGTTGGCAATGCCATTTCTAAAAAGAGTATGATCGTCTACCAGTGCAATATGTATTTTATTATTGGCCATAGTTTATGGATATGGAATTGAAAATTGAATGGTAGTACCAGCAACACTGCTAGATTCAATATTCATTTTTCCATTTAAAAGATTGATTCGTTTTTGCATATTGTTTAAGCCCAAGCCTGTTTGGTTAGCCATTGTTTTTTCTACCAAAAATCCTTTGCCATTGTCGTGTAATATTATTTGCAAAAGTTCATTTTTATACAATAGATTAATGGCAATTTTATTGGCTTCGGCATGTTTTAAAATATTGTTTAAACACTCTTGTACAAGTCTGTAAATAAATAAATTTTTATCGGCATTGCGTTCTACAGTTTCATTGATTGAGTAAACGAACTCAATGCTGTATTGTTCATTTCTTTTTATCCAATTTACTTCTTGTTGTATAGCAGCGATTAAACCCTGTTGTAAAATTTGTTCTCCATGTATAATTTTAGATAATTGCCTAAGCTCTTTAATAGATAGTGTAATTAAAGATTGTGCATCGGTAATTTTTTGTGTTGCTTTTGCTGTATCTGTAATTTGAACAGATGCCAATGTTACATTGGTTAAACTTAAAATTTGACCAATATTATCGTGCAATTCTTCTGCTAAATATTTGCTTGTTTTTTCTTGAACTTCAAATTGTGTTTTTAATAATTCTAATTCAAATTGCTGCTGCATTACAACTTTATCTTTAAAAAGCTTTTGTTTTTTTTTACTAAATAACAAGAAGAATAGCAACAGAAAAACTACTAAAACAATAATTACTAAACTACCAACAATAATGGCAAGTGCTATTTCTGAGTTGATTTTTTCCATACAATACATGCATAAGATATACACCCATATAAAATGATACTTAAGTACTGAGGTACAAAGTTGAATAGATATAAACCACCAATTTTTAATTCATTTTTTTTAATGTAATATAGTAAAGATAAAACAATGGCAATGCCAGAATAGAAAATGAGTAGTCCTGCAATTATCCATAAATTGCTTTTATAATTGGCAATACTTTCTGGATCATCAATCTTTAAATATTGAAAAAATAGTAAGCATGCAAAAATGGTAATTTCAATACTGCTAACTAAAATTAAATAATGAGAGCTAATTAAATTTTTAAAAATAATGTAGTACAATATTGAAACAATAATGTAGGTGACAGTGCTATAAATAAACAACTTTTTATAAGCATTGGTTAATGCAATTTTTGCAAAAATGTATGTATAAAAAATAATTGATAATGGGTTGTAAATGGCATATACCAAAAATGTATGCTTGCCAATTGTACCTAAATAAAATGCATACACTTCGGTTAAAAAAGTAAGTGCCAAAAATGGTATAAACCATTGCATGTAGGAGCCTTTAAGTTTATTGTAGCAAAATGCTACAATAATTGTAGCTATTATTTCTGAATATATATTGGGACCAATTTGTTGCATACTTAAACCAATAGTTTTAAAATGGAGGTGGAATTAATTGCCCTAAATTCAAAGGGTCTACAATTGTAAATTTACTTTCTGTAGTTGTATGCTTTTGTTTTTTATTGGCATTGGCAGGTTCATCGTTAAAATATGGCCATAAAAAAACAGTAACTCTATCTTTATATTTTGTACAATATTCAATTGCTTGTTCGTTTAGTAAGCCAAAGTTTTTGCCAGAGCTGTCTGTGCTTGGATCTACATATAAACCAAAAACCATTTCAATTTTATTGCAGTTGCTATTTGCCATTACATCAGTAAACCTTTCAATTACTAATTTGGCATTAAAACCTACACTACTAGTATATGCACTATCAATTGCAGCTATATTGGCTTTAGGGTTTTTGTTTAGGTTAAATAATTTAGCATAAGCTACTTTACATACATTGGCATAGGTTGTAGGAATTATATGTTTGCTTAATTCAGTGTCAGAAATTTTGTCATTGTTTTCAGGGTTGTTATTTGTTGGTGAATTTGTGCAGGCAAATAAAAAAGCCATCATAAAAATTAGACCAGATAGAAACCTTGAGGGGGAAGTTTTCATTTAAATTTTTTTTAGATAGCAAAGTTCATTGAAAAATACATTAGGTTATCAAGTATAATCACTTGACACTACCATGTGAAAATACATGGTGTACATTGCTGAAAATACATGTGCAAGATTGTAAAACATAGTTCATTTTTGTATTGAAATTTGTATGGCTAACTTATCTACCCTAACCCAAAAAGAAAGAGATGTACTTTTGCTTTTAACGAAAGGATTGCCATCTAAACAAATGGGTGTATTGTTAGGCGTATCTAGTTATACGGTGAAACAACACTTAAAGAATATTTATCAAAAATTGGGAATCAACAGCCGTTGTGAAGCAGTTATGTGGTTGTTACAAGAATTATATCCTACAATAATTGAAATTGAAAATATTAAAAACGATATAAATAAAGCACTATTAAAAAAAGTGGCATAATCAATATATGAAAGGTCTATTTAACTGGGGGGTTATCTAGCAAAAAAGAGGCAAACTTAGGTGAGCCTCTTTTCTTATATACCCAACTCCTTTGCAGGATCCCAAAACAATTTTTCAAAGTTTATAATTGTATCGTTCTCAACTTTTATTTTTTCTTTCTTTAATAATTCTTGCATACGTGTTGGCGTGCCAAAATGTGCTTTGCCACTCAACATTCCATTTCTGTTTACCACTCTATGTGCAGGAATTGCTGGTACAATTGTATGAGCTCCATTCATTGCCCAACCCACCATTCTGGCACTAGATTTTGTGCCTAAGTAATTGGCAATTGCACCATAACTTGTAACTCTACCTTTAGGAATTTGCCTTGCTACATCGTACACATCTTCAAAAAAAGAATTGCTTTTTTTTATTGATGGTAATGACTGTTTTATTGGAGTATTTTTTTTAGCCAAAATAGGGAATTAAGTATTGGCAAGATAAGCAACATTAAGTTGCTGAATCTTCAACCCTTCCATTTCTCATTTCTAATGCTATGCTTCTTTTGGGTTCTGGCACACACTCATAATCAAAAGGACAATGTCTGCAAGCATGGCCACAGCAAAAACCTTTGTCTATATGATATTTTTCTGTAAATACCATATTACCGTTTTCATAATAATAATGTACAGTTTCAATCAAGTCCATTTTCATTAATTATTCCTTTCAGTTGTTCATCTAACACCAAAGGCAGTTCTTTGTTCAATCTAAATTGTAAATAATGAATTCTATTGCTTTGTGCAATATCTAGTTTTTCGTAGTGCGTTTTAATTTTTAATTCTTCTTTTAAATCTACAACGCTGTAAGTGTCATCATAATCTACCAATAATTCTAAGCCATACAACTCAATTACTGTTTTGGTGAACTGGTATAAATTAGGGCTATCGGTTTTTAAATTGATTACTCCGTTGGGTTGTAATATTTGTTGATACAATCGCAAAAATTTAGGATGCGTTAAACGCTTTTTAGCTTTACTTAAACGAAGTTGAGGGTCGGGAAAAGTTATCCAAATTTCAGCTACTTCATTGGGGCTAAAAAATTTTGTAATCTGATCAATTTCGGTACGTAAAAAAGCAACATTGGTTAAGGTTTCATCAATAGCGGTTTTTGCTCCACGCCAAATTCTGTTGCCTTTAATATCCACTCCAATAAAATTTCTATTGGCATACATTCTTCCTAAGCCAACAGAATATTCTCCTTTGCCACAAGCCAATTCTAACGTAATTGGATGATTGTTTTTAAAAAATGAATGCCAATTGCCCTGCATATTTTCAGGATATTCCAGCACATTATTAAATGCTTTAATGGCTTCGAAACGGATGAGTTTTTTTAGTCCCATAAGGTGGCGAAGATAATAAGTTGGTAAGGAGTAACCCTTTTAGGTATTTGAATTTTCAAAAAATACTATAAAATAAAGTAGTCAAATAACAAAAAAAAATAATGTTTTAAAAAATTATTATACATTAGATAAAAATATAGCTTATGAGAAAATAAAACTAGAAAAATAGAAGTGGCGTTACTAAGCCTTAGATTTTGAGTCATTTAAAAAATAACTAATTAATCTAAGTTGAAGTTTGAGTTCACGCTAATTTTATTTAAAAAATGTAAATTAAATACGCTATTGAACCATGGCATCAATAAAAAATAAAAACGTATGAAAAAAATTATTATTGCAGTATTTCTTCTTTGGGGAACTTCTACAGTTAATTCGTTTGCAAGTAGCTTAGCTGAAGACGATATTAATAAGGTTGAACAATTGAGTAACGATAAAAATTTTCTTAACTATTATAATTCTCTTTTTGCTTTTAGTAACAGATTATATAAAACAAATGCAACTGAATTGTTTTCTAAGTTTGTACAAGCAAATGCTTCTCAATCTGAAATAAATCAATTATTAGTGAAAATGAATATCGCTAGTGTTGATGAAATAAAAGCAGAACTAACATTGCAAGATAACAATCTTAATTCTTTTGAAAAGAACAACCCATTTTTAAAAGAAGAAAATGGGAAAGATATTTTAAAGAAAGCTTTAATCAAGGCAGTTAAAAATGGAGGTATAAAATATTTTAGTAAGTTACCAGCAGATTGTCTTGAATCTTTTATGCTTGGATCAGCACTTTGTTGGGTTACAGCTGAATATTGTAACTCACAAGGAGGCGACGAATGGACATGTACAGGATTGCTTGCAGCTTGCTTTTCTTCTCTTTATAATGCTTATGATTAATGTAATGGATTCTTTCAATGGTAATTAAATAGACATTGGCTACACAATTAAGTAGCCAATGTTTAATAAAACTACAATAAATATGAAAATTTTATTAAGATTTATATGTGTTATTATATTATTATCTTTTATAAAAAAAAATAATGTACCAATACTAGAAAAACTACCCGTTATTCTAAAAATTGAAAACAATATCAATAAAGGAAAAAAAATAAACTATGATACTATTTTTAAACGTGTACTAAAAAGAGAAAAGTTTGCAGTTATTAATGAAACTGAAGGTATGAATTTGTTTCAGCAGTCTTATCAAAGGCATATGAGCAGATATATGGATGATATGGGGTTTATAAAATCTAATATGCAAATAGAAGCAAAAGAAGCTATGATGAAAGTGCCAAGTATTGGAAGAAGGGTTGCTGTAAATTTATTTTTTACAGATACAAATATTGATTCAATAAATATTGTATCTAAAAATTTTACAAATACTGAAAAAAAGAAAATATTTCAAAGTACATTCATTAATAATGAGCATGAGGAAAATCAAACTTTTATTTTAAAAATGTTAGATAGCTGTATAAAGGCAAAATGGTTTTATACAGAATTTTAATTAAGTAAATTAATGAATATGGTGGTATGATTTTTTGACAAGTAGCCAATATTTTTTTAGTATAACTTTTAGCACCATCTTTTCTCTGAGCAATGGTTTTAATAACTGGGATTTCAAGTTGTAAATTCATAAGTGCAGGCGTTTGCTTTTGGCGTAAATTTTTATAAAAGCATTATCATCGGGTGTTTCTATCATTAAAAAACAGAATATTATTCCTTACAATAAGCCAATTGCCTTGCATGTTTTCTGGATATTCCAGCACATTATTAAATGCTTTAATGGCTTCGAAACGGATGAATTTTTTTAGTCCCATAAGGTGGCGAAGATAAAGAGTTGAAAAGAAGGAATTATTTTGAAAGATACTTTTCTTCAAATTCGGCCTTAGTTAGAATTTTTAGTTTCTTAAACTTTTTTTCTAACACTTCCTTTTCACCTAAAATATCTCTATCGCCACTCGTTATAAAACCTGAATTGGTTTGTAAGGCAAGTGCAATGATGTAATTATCATTTTCGTCGGTTAATAAATATTTTTTGATTGGGTATTTTAATGAGAAATGAATAGTAGCTTTTTGTACAATTTGAAGAGCAAGTTTAATGTTAACGTTGTACTTTTTTAAATGCTTATAATTGAGTACTGTTCTTATCTCATGCAGTAATTCATCACAGGAGTAAATGATTAACTCGTTATTAATAATAATATTAATTAGTTCATTCTCTTTTTTAGTAATTAGGTAACTAATCCAAATATTGGTATCTAATACAAATTTTTGAAATCTCATTTTACCAATTTTATAGCGTCATGTTTCCAAGAATCAATTTCTTCAATTGAAGCTATTTTAATACCCTTTGCAGGATTGGCAATAGATTTTCTTTTTGTTTTTTGAAACTGTTTTAGTTTAAGATGATACAATAAAATGGCTCTTTCCTCTTTAGATAATTTTTTTATTACTTCCGATAATTCGTTAATAGTAGTGTCGTTTGATTTTGCCATAACAACCTTAAATTTTAAGAGTAAATTAATCAAAATTTCTCAATAAACCGATACAAATT
>JAGOUF010000017.1:9444-13281 GCA_018061385.1 Chitinophagaceae bacterium
CTTCCACGAGTTGCCAATGAACGAATAAACACATTTTTATTGTTGTACCATTCACTCATTCTAATTCTATCGCCCAACAATGCACCTAAATTAAATGGTGAAGAAGGATCGACACACAATACGCCAACAGTTTTTTGCTGTGCAATAATTTCTCCAATCAACGCATCTACCAAAGTGCTTTTACCAGCTCCTGGAGGTCCAGTAATGCCAATAATTTTTGTTGTTGATTGTGGCAAATTTTGCAAAAAAGATTCGTAGCCAGCAAACTCATTTTCTACCAAAGAAATAGCTCTTGCCAACGATTTGATGTTGCCTAATTGTATTTCTTGTAATAATTGCTGCCACATGGTTTGGTGTAGTAAAATGAATACACGAATTTAGTTGCTGAATGTTATTATCACTCAAAAATAATTATAAAAAACAATTACCGCTTTTATTAACTGCTGTATTAATTGTAGGGTTGGTATATAGTAGGGCATTGCTTTCTATTGCTTCTATTGGTTTAGGCATTGTCGCTATTATAAATTACGCTGAACTAAAAAAATATAAAACAATTTTTATTGCAATTGCTTGCATTTTATTGCCTGTAATTATTTCTGGAATTTGGAGTGAAAACAAAGAAGCTTGGTGGCGAAGTATTGAAGTAAAACTCTCGTTACTAACTATTGTTGTAGGAATATTATCGGCTAAATTTTCTCTTCAAAAAATAAAACAATTGGTTTGGGTATTAACTGTAGTTGTGGTAAGCAGTGCATTGTACAGTTGTTGTGAATATTTAATAAATAAAGAGCTGGTTTTAAAAAATTATTTGGTTGCTAAAGTAATGCCTGTGTTAATGGATGATGATCATATACGTTACAGTTGGTTAATTGTACTGAATATAATTGTACTTACTTGGATTGTTTTTTTACCACGAAGGCACAAAGAAAACAAAGTAATACTTGAACAATGGATGGCTGCCTTCTCTATCCTTTTTTTTACTGCTTATTTGCATTTTTTGGCTGCTAAAACTGGATTGCTGTGTTTGTATACAAGCATTGGCATAATGATTTTATATGCATTTTTAAAATCTAAATGGTGGATTGGTTTGTTGTTAATAGTTGCAATTGCAATGGTTGGATTTTTAGCGTATAAAAATTTACCTTCTTTAAAAAACAGGGTACAATATGTGTTGTACGATTTTGGTAATTACAGCAAAGGAATTTATATTGAAGGTTCTAGCGATGGGGCAAGAATATTGTCTTTAAAAGCAGGGTTCGATATTACAAAACAACATTTACTTTCAGGAGCTGGCTTTGGCGATGTACAAACTGAAGTGATAAAATGGCATGATATTCATCATCCGTTAAGCAAAGAGTACGAACGTTTTTTACCCACCAATCAATGGTTAATTTATGGAGCAGGAAGTGGGTTTTTGGGAGTAATTTTTTTTACGATTGGCATGTTTTTATTGCTAAAAGAAGTTACTGCAAAAAGTATTTTTTCAATTATAACAATTGCTGTTTTGTTATTGCCCTTAATAACCGATGATAGTTTTGAAGGGCAACATGGCATTAGTATTTTTTCTTTGATATTGGCTTTTTCGTTAGCAATAAAAAGAGTTTCAATAACCCAAAAGCATTTGCAATAAATATTGTTCAAAACATTCTTCGTGTACTTCGTAACCTTAGTTGCTTTGTGTGAAACCCTCTCTTTGTAAATGCAGCAACTTAGCATATTTCATTCTGGTCTGCCAAGCAATAATTTTTGCTAAAATATATCCATCGGCTCCGTCTAAAAATCCAGCTTTAAAAATATAACCACTAACAAATGCAATTGCAGGGTTCAATACTAAATTCAACAAGTTTGCTCGTTTACCTTGTGCATACATTGCTTTTGCTTGAATGCTAGTAAACTTGTTGGCTTGTGCAATTACTTCTTCTAAATTGTTGTAGCTGTAATGTAAAATATCGCCTTTTAAAAAACTACAAGAACTGTTGCTAGAAATCTCAATTCTATCATGAGGATTTACACCTGCCCATTTGGCGTTGTTTTTATTAAAAAGTCTAATTTTTTTATCTGGATACCAAGTTCCATGCTTAATCCATTTGCCACAAAAGCTGGTGCAACGGTTCATGCTAAAACTATCATAAATTAAACCTTGTTGCTTA
This sequence comes from Chitinophagaceae bacterium, assembly GCA_018061385.1. Lineage (GTDB taxonomy): Bacteria > Bacteroidota > Bacteroidia > Chitinophagales > Chitinophagaceae > UBA1930. The sequence continues at coordinate 11,595 of JAGOUF010000017.1, forward strand.
GCATGTAGTATAGATTCTTGCAATGTTTTATCCAATGCTTCATCGGCATCTAAACTCAATACAAAATTGTAATTGGTCTGTTCAATCGCAAAGTTTTTCTGTTCTATATAACCTAAAAAAGCTTGCTCAATAAATGTTGTGTTTAACTCTTTACAAATGGATTTTGTAGTATCGGTAGAAAGAGAATCTACCACAATAATTTCATCGGCAATTCCATGTAAACTTTCAATACATCTACGAATGTTTTTTTCTTCGTTATAAGTAATTATTGTAGCCGAAATTTTTTGCATAACTGCATCGAAGATAAATAAAGCAATAGAATAAAACAGTGTGTTGGCTTTTGCTGCTCAGTTCTTAGATTTGTTTTCTTTTAATTCAATATGACCAATTTTATTCCCATATTTCCTTTAGACATTGTAGTTTTTCCTGGCGAAAGCTTACATCTTCACATTTTCGAATCCAAGTATAAACAATTGATTAAAGATTGTTATGCTACTCAAAAGCCATTTGGAATAGTGGTTGTGTTAGATAATGCAATTACAGAACTTGGTACTTTACTGTCTATTACAGAAATAACAAAAGTGTACGATGATGGCAAAATGGATATCAAAACAAAAGGAGTACAAATTTTTAATATTTTAGAATTGATTAAAACAGTGCCCGATAAATTATACAGTGGTGCAATTGTAACTTATCCAACAAACGAAACATTGCCGAACACTTCAGCAATAGAAAAAATTGTTCAGCAAATAAAGCAACTGCATAGCTTATTAGAAATTGAAAAGAAATTTAAAAAACCTGTACATGAATTATTGAGTTATGATATTGCCCATCACATTGGCTTAACCATAAAAGAAGAGTTTGAATTGATGAAGCTGTTAAAAGAAATTCAACGATTGGAATTTATTAAACGGCACTTAAAAAAAGTAATTGAAGTATTAGATGGTATGGAAGGTTTAAAACAAAGAATTCAACTCAATGGTCATTTTAAAGAATTGAAAGGCTTTAACTTGTAATTTCACCACCCATGCAAACAACACTTTGTTTCGACTTTGGCAACACCCGTTTAAAATGTGCAGTATTTAATGGTGCAGACATTAAAGAAGTAATTGTGTTAGACAATGATGAGGTAACAACCATTCAATCTATCATTCAGCAACACCATGCAACAAAATCAATTTTATCGTCTGTTGTTAATCACAATGTAGGCATAGAAGAGGTGTTGCAACAACAAACACAATTTCATAAACTTAACCATACAAGTAAATTACCCATTACAACACCTGTTGGTAAACCAGAAACTATTGGTGCCGATAGATTGGCTTTGTGCAGTGCTGCGGTACATTTATTTCCAAACCAACACAATTTAGCCATTGGTTTAGGAACTTGTATTACCTATAATTTTATTAATAAGTTTGGTGAATTTTTAGGAGGAAGCATTTCACCAGGCATGAATATGCGTTTTAGAGCCATGCACGAACAAACGGCTCTTTTGCCAATAATTGAAGCTACACATGACTTTCCTTTAATTGGTTACGATACCAAAACAAATTTGTTAAGTGGCGTTTTATTTGGAATGGCTAAGGAAATTGATGGAATTATTGAGGCATATAGTGCTAAATACAACAACTTTAACGTGCAAATAACAGGGGGAGATATGGCTTTTTTTGTGGCTCACCTTAAAAAA
>JAGOUF010000353.1 GCA_018061385.1 Chitinophagaceae bacterium
AAATGGTACTAGCACCACCACCCAACGGAATTTTAGACTTTTTACTCTTCTTTGTTTTACGAGGTTTAAAGCTTTTTTCAATAGCATCCCAATCAAAACCATTGTGATCTGGAAACAATTGATCTTCACTTGCAATAGCTGCTAGTTTTACATTGTAGCTAATTTCATTCCAACTAACATAATCTCTTTTTAAACCATAGCTAAACGAATTGCTAATTTGTGTAAGTGTTATTGGAGGCATCATCCATTTACAAAGTATTAAGTAAATGCTAGATGAAAGGATGACGATTAAAACTGTTTTCTTAAACAGTTTCCAAGCTTTTTGAAAGAAAGGTTTAGATACTACAGCCATTGCAGCAAGTTAATAGTTTTACAAATAAAGTACTTGAAAGAAAACTCCAAAGAAACGTTTTTGCATCAATGGGCTACAGAACCTCCAGAAAGCAATGTATAAATTAATACAGATCCAAATCCTACCAATATTAATCCAGAAATTTTATTAATGTAATGAATATTATGAGGCGTAAGCTTTGCTCGTATTTTTCCTGCTAGCAGCACTTTAGCAATATCTGTAATTAAAACAAAAGCCAAACAAATAAAAAAAACAGTTACCAAATATCTACTTGGATGAATTTGTACCAATGCTTGTGCTTGAATTTTTGCTGTTGCTGCCAACCAAAAAATAAATACCCCGGGGTTCAAAATATTCATGAAAAAACCAGATAAAAAAATGCCCGCCAATTCTCTTTTTTTAAACTGTTTAGTAGGCAATGTTTTATCTTCAGAAAAAACAACTTTTTTAAAAAAGAGTGTATAAATACCAATTATAATTAAAAAAATACTTCCAGTAACACCAATTGCTACTTTATTGTCTATTGCTTTTTGAAATAAACTGCTGAGTAAGTTACAAACCAATACCAATCCAATATCGCTTACAGAAACGCCTGCAACAAAGGCATAACCACCTTTATGGCCATTGGTTAAACTTTGTTTTATAATAGCAAAAATGATTGGACCAACAGATATTGCCAATAAAAATCCAAGAGTTATACCGGTAATAATGGCTTCGAGCATTGTGCAATTTTGTTGTTAGTTCGAAATTAAGTTAATTCATAAAAACAATAAAGTTCTTTACAAAAAAATTGGGCTGAATTTCTTCAGCCCAATTACTATAATCAATAAAATAAAAAATGTTACTAATTATCTAGCAAGCCTAAATCTATACTTACTAGAAGCTACAGCACCTGTAGTTGCATTTAATAAGTCTACATCTAAAGTGAATGTATTGTCGCAAGAAGAGAAAGTACTAACAGCACCAGCTGCAGTAGAAGTTCTTACTCTTAATCCATCACCAGTTATTTGAGAAGGAATGGTAACTGTAAATGTACTTGGAGTTGCCCAAGTCATTGTTGCAGTAATGTCATTCCAACCATTATCGTATAGGTTTTCAAAAGATAAACTTGCAGATGTTGCTCCAGTCGATGTCATGTTTTTAACCTTTGTTGAATATGGTCCATAAGAAAAAGCACCACTTGAACCGTACTCATTGGTATTTGCATAAGTACCAACCAAATTAGCAGTTATTACATCACAGTATTTAGTCATAATTAGCTCGAAAGAGTCTCTTAATGAAACACCTTCAATACCAGAAAATTTAACTTTCACTGTATCTTTTCTACCACTTGGATATCCTGCAAAAATACCAGCAAAGCTCAACGTATCAAGTGCTTGTCCAGCTTTAATAACGATTGAAGCAGGAGCAGAATATTGCTGACCAGCAACTGCTGTACGAGAACTATAGGTTAAGTTTAAAGTTCTATCAACAGTAGATACACTAGTAATACCAACAGGTATTTTATAAGCAGCACCTGCACTTGTTACATAATAATCAACTCTATTAATACCATTATTAGGTACAAATTGAGCTCTTTCAGGTGTTTGTATAGCATCTACATCTACACTATAGTTATTCTTTTTACAAGAAGTAAAAAGCACAACCATTGCCAACGATGCTATAGAAAAAAACCTTGATAAACTTTTGTTTTTAAATATTTTCATGTTTAAAATTTATTTTTTTTGTTATTAAGGGTTTTGAGCTCCTGCTGGAATCAATGGATTGTTATCAATCTCTCTTTGTGGTATTTTCATTAAATACAAAGGACTTGCAGCAGGTAATGTGTAAACAATTGGATTAAAGTTTGGTGCACCATGGTTATTAGCACCAGTAGTACGATTTAAACCAGCTCCAGATCTTTTAATATCTATTAAAGAGAACCCTTCACCCCATAACTCAATTCTTCTTTGCAATAAAATTTCATTAATTAAAGAAGTTCCAGAAAAAGAAGCAGCACTGTAAGCAGGGTTTCTTAAAGTTACCATTTGCTCTAATACAGTTCTTGCTGGAGCATCTTGACCCTGACGAGCCAATGCTTCTGCTTGAATTAAATACATTTCAGATGCTCTCATGTACAAATAATCTGCTGCCCAACTTCCTACTGTAGGAACTAAGTGTTTCTTTTGAGAGTAGTCAGGAAAGTTTGCATTACCTGTACCAGGAGTTGTGAATACTTGCTTTCTGATATCAGTAAACGGAATAGCATCGTATAAACTTTTTGGTATTTTCTTTTGGCCACCCAATTGAGCATAGCTTGTTTGAGATGGATCCATGTGAGAAAAGAAAGAAGCATAAATAGTAGCTTGTGCAGTGGTAATTAAAGAACCCCACATCCACTCGCTAGTTGCTATATTAGAAAAACCAGTTCTTGATGTATAAACAGTGTTAGACATTAAGGTATATGGTTGCTTAGCTAAGTTAGCATAAGTTGCAGCTGTAGCCCAATCTTCCATAACCAACGCCACTCTTGCACGTAAGCCTCTAACAACACTCACATCCATGTTAATTTTAGATGCTCTTGTTTTGCCATTTAATAAGGTTTCCGCTTGAGTTAAATCAGCAATGATTTGTGTGTATGTTTCTTGAACTGTACCACGGCCTTTCAATGGGTCTAAAGAAGAAGTGTAGTAAGGTACCCCTGGCTTTGTTTCATTTCCTTTGTAGGTTTGTTGAAACAAATTTATTAAATTATAAGCTGCCCAAGCTCTAATACCCAAAGCCTCGCCTCTAGCTTTTTCTAAATCTGGTGTAACTTGTTGATTTGCAGTTGCATCTAACAATTTATTTACCTGAGCAGAAACATCATAATAAAAAGCCCATGCTTTATCAGGACGACCAGCAGCAGTAGGCAAAGTCCATTCTGTATATTGATAGTCTCTATTAAACCAGCCATAACCTTGTGTGTTAACAATCATATCGTTACCCATCAAGTCGCTAGCCAAATCAATGGCTTTGTGACCAAAATTATCGTGGCCTGTATTCCCATTTCCACCAGCAAAAGCAAATGTAGAGTAATAAGTAGCTGTTAGTGATGAGTTAACTGCGGCAATTGTACCATAAACCATGTCTGGTGTAATAGCACCAGATGGAGCTGTATCC